>JBJEXA010000169.1:0-9266 GCA_051885335.1 Oxalobacter sp.
ACACTGAGCTGGCTGTCCGTCGGGTTTTGACCCGTGAAGGCGGTTCTACCTATTCCATCAATGGTACAACTGTCCGCCGCCGAGATATCCATGACATTTTCCTGGGAACAGGTTTGGGGCCCCGGGCTTACGCTATCATTGGCCAGGGCATGATCTCCCGCATCATTGAGGCACGCCCGGAAGAACTCCGTACCTTCCTGGAAGAAGCTGCAGGCGTTTCTAAATATAAAGAACGCCGGAAAGAGACTGCCCGTCGGCTGACAGACTCCCAGGAGAACCTCAATCGTGTCCTTGATATCCTTGCCGAACAGGAGCAGCAGCTTGAGAAACTCCAGCAGCAGGCAGAGTTGGCAGCACATTACAGAGATCTGTCAGCGCGGCGTGACCGCCAGCAGCAGTTCTTATGGCTTCTACAGAAACAGCATAATGAACATGAACAGGTTTCCTTAAGTCGGCAAACTGATAAGGCAAAGACAGAACTTGAAGGTATCCGGGCAGGGATAACCCACTGTGATGCGGAGCTGGCAAAACACCGGGTTGAACATGAAGATGCCAATCGGGCATTACATGAGGCTCAGGGCAGTCTTTACAGCATCAATGCGGAGATTGGCAGCCTGACCGCCCAAATTGATTATATTGCTGAGACCCGTAAACGACTTGAGTCCCAGATCACGGTTTTTGAGGCGCAGAAAGAAGAATGGTTGAAACAGGTTCCGGAATTTACCTCTGAACTGGAAAGCATCCAAGAAAAGTTGGTAGAACAGCAGGCAGTCCAGGAAATGGCGGAAGAACGCTTGGTGGCGCAACAGGATGGCCTGCCGCAATACGAAGAGGCATTGGTGCAGTATCGGCAGAAAGAACAGCTACTGAAAGAGGACTGCCAGCAGATACAGCGCCAGATAGCTGTTGCAGCCAATACATACAGGAATCTGAGGAATTTCCTGACAGAAAGCAGTCTCAGGCGGGAAAAGCTGGTTGAACAGCGTGATCAGCTCCAAGAGCCAGACGGAGAGTTGCTGCAGGAACAGATAACTGCAAAAGAAGAAACCGAACAACGCCTGCAGGAACTGCAATACCAGCAGGAAAACCTTGAGGAAGAACTCCCTGCTTTCCAGACTACAAAAGACCAGGCGGTTGCTTGTGTTCATCAATGTCGTGAAGCACTCATCCAGCATGAGACCCGGTTGAATGCACTTCGCCAGATAGCGGAAAAAACCGGTCAGCGCGACAAACTCAATCAATGGCTCAAAGAGAACCAATTAGATGGTTTCCAGCCTTTCTGGCGGCATATCACTAGCGAACCTGAGTGGGAAACTGCTGTTGAGACAGTCCTTGCGGAAAGGATGCAGTCCATTGAGCTTTCCCGGCTTGAGTGGGCGGAAGCCTTTGCCCGTGGTGCATTGCCTGCCAGGATCAGTTTCCATCATGTTCCACAGACAGCCGGTCTGGATGCAGAAGCGGAAGATTTGGATACATTGTTATCCAAGATAAAGGTAGATCGTCCTTATCTGATGCCTGTCCTGAGCAGATGGCTGCATGGCATCTATACAGCTCCTGATCTGGCGACAGCGGTCAGGAGCCGTTATCAATTGCCTGAAGGTGCCTGTTTCATCGTTCCGTCGGGACATCGGATCGATCAATACAGTGTCCGCCTCTATGCCATGGAATCGGAATCGGAAGGCTTTTTTTCCCGTCATCAGGAAATCTCCCGTCTTGAGGCAGATTCGGGCAGGCTTGAGGATGAACTGAGACAGGCGACAGCCAATCTTCAGGATGCTGAATATCAGTTGGATGAGCGTCGGCTGATGGTTCAGCGGTTAAGCCAGGATATCGGACGGTTGACAGGGCAGTTGAACGATATCCGTTTTGCTATTCTCAAAGAAGAAGAGCACCAGCGTCACTATGCGATGCAGCAGGAGCAGATCATGCAGCTGCTCAGTACATTGGATGAAGAAAGTCAGGAAAAACAGGCGGAAATTGTTGTACAGGAACAATTGCTGGAAGAGCTGGACCTGAAGCTGGTCGAAAAACAGGAAAAAGAAGATGCTTTTCATGAAACAGTCGCCATTGCGGAAGAAAAGTTGATGCGTGCTCGTGAAATCTGTCATGAAATCGAGAAACAGGTTCAACAGGCTGTTTTTGCCCAGCAGGCATTACAGCTGCGGAAAGAAGAAATAGACCGTCAGATCAACATGGCAACTGTACAGGTTCAGCGTGCGGAAGAAGGGATTGCCGCCAACCGTCGGGAACTAGAAACGCTGGAAAACAGTATCCGGGAGAACCGGCTTCAGTCACTGCTGGATAAACGCTTGAATCAAGAGCAGTTGTTGGCTGAAAGACGCAATGCGTTGGATGGTATTGCCCTGCAGTTACGGACAGTCATGGAAGAACGGATGCGGCTTGAGCAGCAGGTACAACCACAACAGGACCGTATTGTGGCGTTGCAGCTCAAGGAACAGGAGGTTCGGTTGAATGCAGAGCAGCAAGACCAGAAGCTGAGGGAAGCTGGGGTTGTTGAGGCTGATCTGATGCTACTCATGCCGACAAATGCAAAACCATCATCCTTACAGGCGGAAATTACAAGACTGACTGCCGATATCAATGCCTTGGGACCAGTCAACCTGGCAGCTGCTCAGGAACTCAAGGAAGGGCGGGAACGACAACAATACCTTCAGGAACAGCATCAAGATCTGATTGATGCCGTCACAACACTGGAAGATGCCATCAAACGCATTGACAGAGAAACCCGGCAGCAGTTGAGGAATACTTTTGACAAAGTCAACCAATCCCTTGACGAGTTGTTCCCGGTTTTGTTTGGTGGAGGCAAGTCCCAGCTTATCATGAGCGGTGATGAGATTCTGGATGCGGGCATCCAAATCATGGCGCAGCCACCTGGTAAAAGAAATGCGACAATACAACTGCTTTCCGGGGGGGAAAAAGCATTGACAGCATTGGCATTGGTCTTCTCTCTGTTCCAGTTGAATCCAGCACCGTTCTGTCTGCTTGACGAAGTAGATGCACCGTTAGATGATGCAAATACGGCACGGTTCAGCAGCCTAGTGACGAAAATGTCAGGACAGACCCAGTTCCTGTTCATTTCGCATAACCAGATTGCCATGGAAATGGCAGAGGAACTCATTGGTGTGACCATGCAGGAAAAAGGCGTTTCCCGCATTGTCAGTGTTGATCTCAGCAATGCAGGGGAATTCGCAGAAAAGGGGTAACCGCATGAAAGGTTTGACAGATTTACAGCTGATTCTCATTGCAGGGGGATCTATATTGATCTTGTTCATCATCATCTATAATCGAATCCGCTCCAGCCGTCTGCGTAAAGCCGAGATTGCACGCCGATTGGCTAAGAAGGCTGCTGAAACAGGTAAGATGGCGGCAGATAGCATAGCAGAGGCAGTGGTGACAGCAGAAACCGTTGATACAGTTGTTGCTCAGATGGTAGCGTCAGAAAAGGCGGTCATAGAGGAAACCCTTGTCTCAGTGATGCGTGAGTTCCCGGTTGATGACATCATTGAATGTGTCATCACCATAACACCGGAAAAGGAAGTTCCTGCGGAAAAAATCCTACCATTGATTCAATCCCTGCAATATGCCGGCAAGATGCCTGTGCGTTTTGTTGGACTGAGCATTGATGGAAATGGTCAGAAGAACTGGCATGCCATTCATTCATCCCAATCCTATAGCCAGTTCAGGGCATGTGTCTTGATGGCAAACTGTCAGGATGCCCTGACAGACATAGAATTCTCGAGCCTGATTGCCCAGTTGAATCACCTGACAGCCGGTATCGATGCAGAAATGGATGTTCCTGATATGGAAAAAGTGATTGGGCAGGCACAGCAGCTGCATGAATTTGTCTCGAATCATGATGCGAAAATCTGGCTCAGTATCCAGTTAAACGGACAGCAATGGAATCGTGATCAGGTTGCAGCAGTATTGGAAAAATATCAGTACCAGCTTCGCCCAGACGGAACCTGGGTCAAGAATGATTTGGATGAAGGTGCAGAATGCGAACTTTTTCTGATAGGGGCTTTCAGCAGGAAAGATTCGGATACCGTCTTGAGCCTTATTTTGTTCCTTGATGTGCCTTGTATCCCCCGTGAGAAAGATCCGTTCGGTCAGATGGTTTCCTGTGCCCAGGAACTTTGCAAGGAACTGGGCGGGATACTGGTCGATGAAAAAGGCAATGTCATGACCGATGAGTATGTCACGACTATTGCGGAGCAACTTGAACAGTATTATCAGGTGATGCAGTCTGCTTCCCTGCATGCAGGGTCGCTGCGTTCACTCCGGCTTTATAGATTGCAGGCAGTATGACAACCTTGGATTTGTTCGCAGACCAGTCACCTACCAGCCCTGAAGAAACGGCCCAGCAGCTTCGCCGGGATCTTGAACGTTACAGCCATGCCTATTATGTCCTGGACAATCCAATTGTCCCTGACTCGGAATATGACAGGCTTTACCGTGAATTGCAGGCGTTGGAATCAGCCCATCCTGAACTGGTGACACCAGAATCTCCCACGCAGCGGGTCGGAGGAGCACCGCTGGCTCAGTTCGAGAAAGTCCAGCACCGGATTCCAATGCTTTCCCTCCAGAATGGTTTCAATGCTTCTGAAATCGAAACATTTGACAGACGGAACACTGAAGAACTCGGTGTTTCAGATGTTGAATATACGGCAGAACTTAAGTTTGATGGTTTGGCAGTCAATCTCCGTTATGAAAAGGGCATCTTGGTTCAAGCGGCGACACGGGGCGACGGCACCACCGGGGAGAACATCACAACGAATATCCGGACCATCCAATGCATTCCGTTGCGCCTGGATACAGACCATCCACCTGACCTGCTGGAAGTTCGTGGTGAGGTCCTGATGTACAAACAGGACTTTCAGGAACTCAACAGGCGGCAGCGGGAAAAAGGGCAGAAAGAATTTGTCAATCCACGTAATGCAGCAGCAGGAAGCCTTCGCCAGCTGGATGCCAGGATAACCGCATCGCGCAGGTTGCGCTTTTTTGCCTATGGGCTGGGCGAGTTGGAAGGCTCCGCAACATTACAGTCTCAACAGCAGATGCTGGATTGGTTCATGCAGTTGGGGCTACCAGTCTGCCCTGAAAGAAAAACAGTGACAGGCTATCAGGGGCTGATTGATTTTTTCAATGATATCCATGCCCGACGGGATACTCTGCCTTATGAGATTGATGGCGTGGTCTATAAAGTCAATCGATTGGTGCAACAGCAGAAATTGGGGTTTGTTTCCCATGCCCCGCGGTTTGCCTTGGCACATAAATTCCCAGCCCAGGAAGTGCTGACCCAAGTGCTGGATATTGATGTGCAGGTTGGGCGTACAGGCGCCATTACGCCTGTTGCACGGCTCAGCCCAGTGTTTGTTGGTGGCGTCACTATTACCAATGCCACACTGCATAATGAGGAAGAAGTCAGACGCAAGGACATCCGTATTGGTGATACTGTTATTGTCCGTCGTGCTGCAGATGTCATTCCTGAAGTGGTGGCATCGGTGTTGGAAAAACGTCCATCAGATGCCCAGGAATTTATGATGCCAACACATTGTCCGGTATGTGGAGCTCCAGTCGTCCGTCTAGAAGACGAAGCAGTTGCCCGTTGTTCTGGAGGTTGGATCAATTGCACGGCGCAGAAGAAACGTGGGTTGGAATTGTTTGCTTCCCGCAAGGCCATGAATATTGAGGGATTGGGGGAACAGCTGATTGACCAATTGGTTGACAAAGCAGTCATCAAGGATGCGGCTGACCTGTTCACTTTAGACATCGCGACATTGGCGGGATTGGATCGTATGGCAGAAAAATCCGCTACCAATCTTGTGGCAGAATGTGAGAAGGCAAAGGATACCACCTTGGCAAGATTTCTCTACGCGTTGGGTATACGCCATGTTGGAGAAACCACTGCCCGAACACTAGCGGAACATTTTGGCAGTCTTCAGGCGATCATCGATGCCTCTGAAGAGCAGCTGTTGCAGGTCGAGGATATCGGTGGTACTGTTGCAGCATCCATCAAGGCTTTCTTTGCAAATGAACATTCGATGGCGCTGGTCAATCGGCTGATAGCAAATGGTGTCCATTGGGTGGACGGTGAAGGTAAGAAGCAGGAACAGATTCTGACTGGCAAACGGTTTGTGCTGACAGGTACGCTGCCGACCCTCACACGAGATGAAGCATCAGAGATCATCCGCAGCTTTGGGGGAAAAGTCAGCAGTTCCGTTTCCAAGAAAACCGATTATGTGCTTGCCGGAACGGAAGCCGGCACTAAACTGGAAAAAGCCCAATTCCTTGGCATCACCATCTTGGATGAAGAAGCTTTCCTTGAGATGGTCAAGACTGGAAAACAGGCATAACGCAAAACAACAACCATTAACCTTGTATTCGAACCATGAGTGTCAGAAAAATCCTGAAAATGGGCAGACAGCTTCTGCTCGAAGAATCAGAACCAATCACTGAATTTGATACCCCAGAGCTTCATCAACTGATTGCCGATCTCTGGGAAACCATGAAAGCCACAGATGGGGCAGGGTTGGCTGCACCGCAGATCGGCGTGCTTAAACGGGTTGTCGTCTTTGGTTATGACAAGGATTACCATCCGGAAAATATGGATGTGGTTCCAGCAACCGTTTTGATCAATCCGAAACTCACACCGTTGACTGAAGAGTTTGATGAACGCTGGGAAGGTTGCCTTTCCATCCCGGGGATGCGGGGCGCAGTTCCCCGTTACACCAAAGTCCGCATTGATGCCTATGATGTGACCGGCAAGCCGTTCTCCTGTGATGCAGAGGGGTTCCATGCTCGCGTCGCCCAGCATGAGTGTGACCATCTGGATGGCATTCTTTACCCGATGCGGATGCTGGACCTCGACTGTTTCGGTTTCAATGACGCTTTCGAAGAAGACGATTTGGCGGAAGAACAGCAGCGCTAGAAGACCATGGCGCTTCCTTAAAATGATTCATCTGGGCGAAGGTAACGCCATTTTCCTGGAGGCAGGGCGCCCAGCCTGACCTTGCCGATACGCACCCGTTTCAAGCCGATGACCTTCAATCCGACTGCTTCACACATCCTGCGGATCTGGCGTTTCTTACCTTCCTTCAGGACAAAACGCAGCTGGTCTTCGTTCTGCCAGTCCACCTTGGCAGGCTGCAGGGCTTTGCCATCCAGCTTCAATCCGTGGCGAAGCAGTTGCAGATCCTTGTCAGGCAAACGTCCTGGTTTCTGGTAGCGCACCCGCACTAGGTATTCTTTATCGGTTGTTGAGTCTTCTCCAATCAGTTTTCTGGCAATACGGCCATCTTGGGTCAAGACCAGCAGACCGACTGAATCAATATCCAACCGGCCAGCAGGCACCAAGCCCCGTTTCTGGGATGGTTTGAACCGGATTTTCGCTGTATCTTCTTTCCAATGGGAATCGGCATTCACCAAGGCAACCGCAGGGGTATAGCCATCTTCAGCCTGTCCACTGACATAACCGACAGGTTTGTTGATCAGGATGGTTACCCGTTCAGATTGTTCGCGCGATGCCTGTTTGTCCACCGTGATTTTCTGATGTGGCAGGATTTTTGAGCCTAGTTGTGAAACCACTTCGCCATCCACACGAACCCAGCCACGCTCAATCCAAGCATCAGCTTCCCGACGGGAGCAAAGCCCCAGTTCAGACATACGTTTCGACAATCGGACAGGTTCACTCATCAAAAACACCTTTAAAACAAGATAGCGTCACCCAGCAGGCGTTCTCAGTACATCAATCATATCCCGTTCAAACTGAATCTGCAGACGGGGTTGCAGGAGGGTTTCTCCATCAATCAGGAAAACGTCCTCAATGCGTTCACCTAATGTCATAATCTTTGCAGTATGCAGGTTGATCCGGTGACGGCTGAAAACCCAGGCAATCGCATATAGCAGTCCACGGTAGTCATTTCCGGTAATGCTCAGTACGAACCTGCCACCCGCATCTGGACGCAGGTCAATCGAAGGCGTGACTGGGAAAATCCGCGATTTCCGAGACAGTTTTGGCTGTGAGGGTTCTGGCAGAGGACTGGAAGATTTCAGGATTTCCGTCAGGTCATGCTCCACCTGTGAAGTGATATCCCGGTAATTTTTCTCAAATCCCTGACGGGTCACGATAAATGAATCCAACGCATACTGCTGCTTGGTCGTGTGGATCTTGGCATCCAGAATGGCATAGTTCTTCCGGTCAAAATAACTGCATATCAATGCGAACAGGTCAGGGCGGTCAGGCATATACACCATGACCTGAAGCCCTTCACCGACTTGGGAGAGCCGGCATTTCACAACAGGTTCCCGGGCATCCGCCTGCCAGTACAGAGACCGGGTATGCCATGCAATATCCGAAGCATCGTTGCGCAGGAAATACACGATATCCAGCTGTTTCCAGAAAGTGTCATGGGCGGATTCAGGCAGTCCATAAAGCCGGAGCTTGGCTTTGGCTTCCTGCTGTCTTCTTTCCAGCTCATGGTCAACGGAAAGCGCCTCCCCGCCCAGTACACGCTTTGTCTGTGCCAGCAGGTCTTCCATCAGTTTGCCTTTCCAAGCATTCCAGATATTCGAGGCAGTTCCTTGGATATCTGCCACGGTCAACAGGAACAAAGCCGTCAAATGCCGGTCATCCTTGACAATTCTGGCAAATGCATTGATGACATCTGGATCAGACAGATCCCGTTTCTGGGCATAAGTTGACAATGTTAAATGTTCTTTGACCAGAAACACCACCAACTCAGTGTCTTCAACCGTCATGTCATGCTGGATACAGAAACGTCGAGCATCCCGCATGCCAAGCTGCGAATGGTCACCACCCCGTCCCTTGGCGATATCGTGGAAAAGAGCTGCAACATACAGCACCCATTGGCGGCTGAATCCTGTCATCAGATGGCTGCATAATGGGTTTTCATGTGCATACCGCGCCCGTGAGAAATGGTGCAGGTTCTCAAGAACCTTGAGTGTATGCTGGTCAACGGTGAACTGATGGAACAGGTCATACTGCATCTGTCCGACGATCCTTCCGAAATTCGGCAGGTAACGGCCAAGAATCCCCATACGGTTCATATATGCCAATGTGCGGACAGCAAACCGTTCAGACTGCAGAATTTTCAGGAAAAAGGCATGATTCGTCCTGCTGTTGCGGAAAGCACGGTTGATATTTATACGGGCATGCCACATCGTCCGCAGGGTGCGTACAGTCATCTCTTTCAGATCAGCCCGTTGCGACAGCAGATAGAACGCTT
>JBJEXA010000170.1:0-2133 GCA_051885335.1 Oxalobacter sp.
CCGGTTTCTTCCCACCCCCACATGCCGTCAATGCAAATGCCAATGCAGGGATTGCCGTATATACCAGCAGTTTTTTCATCGTCTTTTCCATCTCAATGTTCCAGTATTGGCTGAGGATATTCTTAACCTCAGCAGTCTAATTATACAACCGCTATTCCAGAAACGGAAAACGGTAAACTTCCCTTGCAGGCGGAGCACATGTTTCAAACTGTAATAAAGGTAAAACACTGAAACAGCTGCATGATTTTTCTTGAGCAAGCCGATAAGATGGTCTCAACAGCATAAAGAGAACATCAAACCCAATTGAAAAACAGGAGGCTACCATGAAAAAAATAATTGCTGCATTGCTGGGAATGGCAGTTATGTCTGCACCATTTGCCCATGATTTCCATGGTCCCCGTCATCCACAAGGACATCGTCCCCACCATGAAATGAGGCGCCACAGTTCACATCACGGTCATCCACATATACCACCACCGCGCCATCGTGTGGAATACCATAAACACTATCACGGCAACAACGTTGCAGAAGCTGTGATTGTCGGAGGAGCCATCGTCACAGCTGCGGTCATCCTCGCAAACTGATTGAAATAAAACACGGCTGAACTACTCTCCTTTCTCCTTTGACAAGTCCCGTACCGCTGATACGGGACTTTCTTCTTATAACAAAACATCAACCTATAGATACAACTGTCCAGCACTCCTATCCAGCTATACCGTTATAATGCTTTTATCAGTTGGTGGTATCTGTATCAACAAGAACAGATCAAACTTTGTTTCATTTGGACAATCAATTTTTAGGGATACAAATGAAAAAACTTTCCATTGCTCTGTTAAGTACTTTTACAGCCAGCATCCCTTCTTATGCTCAGTCTGGTGTCATTGATGCAATCATAGAAACAGAAACTGTCCAGGTCACTCAAAATGTCAACGACATGCTGGGAAATGACGGTGGAGATTATGGTTACTATGACAGCTATGACTATGGTCATGGCGATTATAGGCTCCGCTTCTCCCATTCTGACTACAGATACCCGCCAAACGGACCAAGAGGCGGTCATGGTGGAAGACACTGATAGATACTCTACACTGCCAACCTCTGTGGCCAGCATATTGAAAACTTGATAGGAACAATGGATGAAAACATTGCAGATTGTTGATCTTCTTAAAAAACCGACTGAAAAGATGCCGGAAACAGTCAGCCATGCGCTGGTGGCAAACGGCATTAATATTGAGCACCTGACACCCGAACAAGCTGCCCTGCAGTTTGCCGATAACCTTGTCCTTCTGCGAAAAATCTCTCTACCAGACAACCTGCCAGCCAGTATCATTGACGGAAACCTTGTTTTAACAAAACGCTATCCCGACCGCCGTGAACTGACAGAATGGCTGAAACTGGATGTTGATGTTCTGAACGTTCCCCGTTGCTGCTGCGGTTCCGGCAGACAATGCTGCTGGTGTGGACGATACTATCTTGAGGGAAAAAACCTGTGACTATCTTTTCTCTTCCTGCCAGTAACTACCCTTACTATGCATATCCAGATATTTGACTGTGACATTGACCGTCAGCAGGCAATCCAGCAGACAGTCGGCAAGGCAGCGCAACACATCATCGCTAATATCACGATTGAAATCATTACTGACAATAAGGCGATTGCACAAGCTGGTATTTTTTTCTGCCCGACCATCAGCATTGACGGGAAAGCCTTTGCCTCCGGTTATATTCCTTCTGAAACAGAAGTCTTAAAATGGTTTACAAGGCTCGGCACTGTTGCCACTGGTCACCATGCCTATGCCTGCGTCTGCGGACAATGCATGCCCAGATTCCTGCCTTGACAACATCTGTCCCCTATCAAAAGCATTGCTGGCAGATTGATTGACATATCCCTATACCATCAATCAGAATGGCTATTCTGAAAGTCTTCCAAACGAAAGCATATCCATGGAAACCCGCTATGAACTGGTGATGCACGATACCATCGAACGGTTCGGTAAAAAACTGTACCGCATCCAGGCGACCGTGGATATGCCTCTACACCAAATCCGTAAAGGGGATCTTGGTGGTTGGATTGAGTCTCCAGAAAATCTCCCCCAACTCGGCAATGGCTGGGTTGATGAATACGCACTGGTCTAT
>JBJEXA010000171.1:0-9223 GCA_051885335.1 Oxalobacter sp.
CCTCGTCCCAGTTACGGGCTGTACCGTGTGTATTGGTATATTTCGGATGCAGCAGGCCACCTTCGCGCTGGAGTACCAGCAGCTCCAGGATATCTGAAACCGTTTCTGTATGGGAAATAATGTAGTTGGTGATGGCACGGGCCCCGTATTTCTCCCGGATTTTCCGGGCAGTCCTCAGGATACGCAGTTCTGAAGCTGTTTCTGGAGAGTATTCTGCATAAGGTGTATAAAGCAGGCGTGGCTTGCCAAGTTCTTCAATCAACAGTTTGATTTTTTCTTCTTCCGACAGTGCCGCATAATCTGGTGTGACTTTTGCCGTTGCCAGGATTTCAGTCAGTACCCGTTCATGGACATCAGAGCTTTGGCGCATGTCAAGTGATGCCAGATGGAAGCCGAAGATATCTGCTGCGGCTTTCAAGGCTCCCAGACGGATACGGACAATCAATGCACCGGCATTCTGGGTCAGGGAATCAATCAGGATTTGAAGGTCTGATGCAAATTCTTCAGAGGTGGTATAGGGTTCGTCTTCTCCGATTTCTTCACGGGGCAGTGCTGTCATGCCGAAATGGCGGGCGGTTGCTGCCAGGCGGTTGTAGATATAGATCAATGCCCGGCGGTAAGGCTCATCCACCCGGTGTTCAGAGTCATCGGAAGACATTTCTGCCAGTGTCAGTACGGCTGGATTGATGTGGTTCAGCAGTGCAGAGACAGCCAGTTCACGTCCAAGTTCGTGGACTTCGTGCAGGTAGAAATCCATAATGATATGGGACTGGCGTTCCAATGCCTGGAGCATGGTGTCGGCATTGACATTGGGGTTGCCGTCACGGTCGCCGCCAATCCAGCTGCCCATCTGCAGGTAACGTGCTTCGGAACCTGGGGAGGTGATGCCATCGCTTTTTTCTGGATAACGTTCTTCAAGTTCTTCCTGGATGGTCTGGTATAAAGCAGGCAGTTCGCGCAGGAAAGTCAGCTGGTAGTAGGATAGGGCATTGTCGATTTCATCAACGACTGACAGACGGGAAGTACGGAGCATCCGGGTCTGCCACAGGGATGCAATCTGCGCCTTCAGCATCTCAGTGTTCTGCCGGTATTCTCGGGGAGTCAGGTTGGAATCGCGTTTTGTCAGCAACCGTGAGATTTCCCGTTCTTTGTCCAAGGTGCTTTTACGTTGGATTTCAGTCGGGTGGGCAGTCAGGACCGGACAGATGAAGGTGCGGTCCTGAAGCATTTTCTTGATTTCAGCCCCAGGGATTCCTGCCTTGTCCAGTAAGTCCAAGACATAAGCCATGCTGCCTTTAGGCGGGGCATCGCCCGCAATCCTGCCGTTGCGGTATGCTAGGTTGTCATGCTTGTCCACTGCAATGTTGGCGAGGTGAGAGAAATAAGAGAAAGCCCGGACAACGGAAATCGCATGGTTGCGTCCCAGATATTTGAGCATGTTCCGTAGGCTGTCTGATGCGACAGGATTTGGACTGCGTTTCAGGCTGACAGCCATGCGTCTGACCTGTTCCACCAGGTTGAAGACGTCTTCACCTTCCTGTTCCCGGATGACTTCGCCGAGCAGGCGTCCCAACATCCGGATGTCTTCTCTTTCAGGGGATTCCTGTAAAGAGGATTGATATTCGTTTGTATTCATTTTCTTCTGATATCGAGATGACGAAAATGTGGCCATGCAGGTTGCCAGATGGCGTTACTGTGGCTGTTGCTGCAAGTACCTGCCATCTGATGATGGCGTTGCCCCGTTCCTCTTGGTCTCAAGGAGGGGCTGGAATTCCTGTGTTTTGCCAATTGATTTTAAGGAGGCTACTTCAGTAGCACTGACAGGACAATCAAGCCCATTATTCTACCAAAATAATATCAGACAAGGATTCTAAAAATAAGCATATCCGATAACTGTTTTTGCAGAACCCTTTTTTCAGGATTTGATGCCCATGGCCTTGAGCCGTTTTTCCGCATCAGGATTGCCTTGTGCGGCAGCTTTCTTGAACCATTCGATAGCAGTTTTACGGTTGGCCTCAACGCCGAGGCCTTTTTCGTACATGACTCCGAGGTTGTATTGTGCCTTATCATAGCCTTTTCCGGCGGCACGGGCAAACCAGAGGAATGCCTTGGTATCGTCTCTGCCAATGAGATTGCCTTTAGCGTACAGGGAGCCGATTTTGTTTTCTGCACGGCCATAGCCATGTTCGCCTGCTTTGCCATACCAGTAAACGGCCTGTTTTTCATTGGGTTCCACGCCCAGACCCAGTTCATAGACCAGCCCCAGTGCAAATTCTGCATCAGGCACTTTCTGCATGGCAGCTTTCCGCAGCCAGCTGACAGCTGCTGTGTAGTCCTGTTCCACACCATCACCATAGGCGTACAGGACACTCAGGTTGTATTCTGCATCTGGATTTTGCTGTTTTGCGGCTTTTTCATACCAGTAGAAAGCAGCTTTGTTGTCTTTTTTGACAGATGTTCCTTCGTAATACAGGGTTCCCAAGTAGTTCTGCGCCTTGGCGTAGTTGTGCTGCCCTGCTGCTTCGGTAATCAGGCGAAGACCCAGTTCAGGGGAAGTTCTGACGGAAATGCCGTTCTGATACAGGATGCCCAGGACGTATTCTGCACGGGCATCATGCTGGTTTGCGAGTCTCTGCAGTAGTTTGATGGCTTCTGGATGCTGGTTGTTTTGATACATATCAATGGCAGTATCGAAATCATCTGCCATGGCGGGTGTTGAGAGGCAGGCAGACAAACCTAATGCGTAGATGGCAGCAAGCTTTTTCAGTTGTCGCAGCATAGGGATTCCTACGGTATTGTTTTTGATAAGGATACGATGAATATTACTTTAAAAACAAAGCAAAGGACAGTCTTGGAGATGTGGTTGTTTTTATTGGTTTCGAGCGGCTTTTTCATGCAAAACCCCATCGGGCATTATTGCCCGGATGGGGTTTTGGTAGGTTGCTGCCGGAATCAGGCAGACAGAAGCTGTCTCAGGACATAAGGCAGGATACCACCATGACGGAAGTAATCAACTTCAATCGGGGTGTCGATGCGTAGCAGGACTTCAACAGTCTGCTCTGAACCATCTGTCCGATGGATGACCAACTGGGCTTTCTGCTGTGGCTGGATGTCATCTAGTCCTTTCAGGTCAAAAGTTTCGTTGCCGGTCAGTCCCAGGGACTGCGCACTGTCGTTGCCGGTGAACTGCAATGGCAGGACTGCCATACCGATCAGGTTGGAACGGTGGATGCGTTCAAAGGAACGGGCAACCACGGCTTTGACACCTAACAGCTGGGTGCCTTTTGCTGCCCAGTCACGTGAAGAACCGGTGCCGTATTCTTCGCCACCGATGACAATGGCAGGAATTTTTGCCTGTTGGTATTTCATAGCGGCATCAAAGATGGCCATTTCCTGACCGTCTGGCTGATAGAGGGTGTAGCCTCCTTCACGGCGGTTGCCGTTTTCCATAGGTGGCAGCATCAGGTTCTTGATACGGACATTGCCAAAGGTACCACGCATCATTACTTCATGGTTGCCACGGCGGGAACCGAAGGAGTTGAAGTTCAGTTTGGTGATGCCATGCCCAATCAACCACTGGCCTGCTGGACTTTTTTCTTGGATGGAACCGGCAGGGGAGATATGGTCGGTTGTGACGGAATCCCCAAAAATCGCCAGGGGACGTGCTCCTTTGAGGTTACCGACAGCTGGTCCTGCTGTCATGGTGAAGCCATCGAAATAAGGCGGTTCGGCAATGTAAGTGGATTCCGGCCAGTCATAGACATCGCCGGTTGCAAATCCGGAAATGGCCTGCCACAGTTCGCCAGGGGCATTTTTAATGTTGCTGTAGTTGGCGCGGAAAGCCGGTGCATCCAGCGCAATGGCAACCAAGTCTGCGACTTCATGGGAAGATGGCCAGATGTCTTTCAGATAGATGTCTTTGCCATTTTTGCCTTTACCCAATGGCTCTGTGGTCAGGTCGCGGGTAACATTGCCGGCAATCGCATAGG
The DNA here is from genome assembly GCA_051885335.1 of Oxalobacter sp. Lineage (GTDB taxonomy): Bacteria > Pseudomonadota > Gammaproteobacteria > Burkholderiales > Burkholderiaceae_D > Oxalobacter. Next base: position 3,990 of record JBJEXA010000171.1, read on the forward strand.
CAACAACCAAAGGTGGGGAAGCCAAGAAGTTGGCGCGGATGTTCGGATGGATACGTGCCTCGAAGTTGCGGTTGCCGGACAGAACGGCTGCAACGACTACATCATTCTTGAGGATGGCTTCATTGGTGGCCGGTGTCAGGTCGCCTGCATTGCCGATACAGGTGGTGCAGCCATAAGCGGCGACGTTAAATCCCAGTGTTTCCAGATAAGGCAGCAGTCCTGTTTTCTGCAAATAACCAGTGACGATACGGGAACCCGGCGCCAGGGATGTCTTGATGGTTGGAGAGACTTCCAGACCTGCTTCAACTGCTTTTTTTGCCAGCAGGCCTGCTGCCAGCAAGACAGCTGGATTGCTGGTGTTGGTGCAGGAGGTGATGGCAGCAATAACGATGTCACCGTTTCTCAGGTCATTGCCATCAGCCGTCTTATAGGTGGCGTACAGGTCTTCAGGTTTCTTGTTGAAGCCGCCTTCAGCAACAGGTGTGTGGAACAGTTCTGTAAAACGGTATTTCAGGTTGCCCAGTTCGATTCGGTCCTGAGGGCGTCTTGGACCTGCAACCGACGTTGTGACAGTGGACAGATCGAGGTTGACGACACGGGTGTAGTCGATCTGGCCTGCCTGTGGAATGCCATAGAGCCCCTGTGCCTTGAAATAGGCTGCGAGAGCATTAACTTCGTCTTCTGTTCTACCGGTGTTTTTCAGGAAGCTGATGGTGGCATCATCGACCGAGAAGAAACCGATGGTTGCGCCATATTCCGGTGCCATGTTTGAGATGGTGGCACGGTCAGTTGCAGACAGGGATGCAGCACCTTCTCCGAAGAATTCGACGAATTTGCCGACAACCCTTTCTTTGCGCAGGATTTCTGTGATGGTCAGCACCAGGTCTGTTGCTGTACAGCCTTCAGGCAGTTTCCCGGTCAGATTCATGCCGATGACATCAGGGGTCAGGAAGTAAACCGGCTGTCCCAGCATGCCGGCTTCAGCCTCAATGCCACCAACACCCCAACCAACGACACCGATGCCGTTGATCATAGTGGTATGGGAGTCTGTTCCGACTAAGGTGTCTGGATAATAGATGTCTCCTTGGCTGGCATCCTGTTTCTTGTGGACTCCCCGTGCAAGGTATTCCATATTGACCTGATGGACAATGCCGAATCCAGGCGGAACAACACCGAATGTGTCAAAGGCCTGCATGCCCCATTTCATGAACTGGTAACGTTCTTTGTTGCGGGAGAATTCCAGTTTCATGTTCAGGTCAACTGCATCTGTACAGCGGAAGTGGTCAATCTGGACAGAATGGTCAACGACTAGGTCAACAGGAACCAGTGGTTCGATTTTCTTGGGATTCTTGCCGAGCCGTGCGGCAACGTTGCGCATAGCGGCAAGATCAACCAGCAGGGGGACACCGGTGAAGTCTTGCAGGACGACACGGGAAACCACAAAAGGAATCTCGTTGGTACGTTCTTCTATTGGTTTCCAGTTCGCCAGTTGACGGACATGTTCTTCAGTGATTTTCTGACCATCACAGTTCCGCAGGACGGATTCCAACACGATACGGATGGAGACCGGCAGGCGGGATACATCAATTCCCAGGAGCTTGCCCAGTTCAGGAATGGAATAATACTTTCCTTCTTGGCCTGCAGAAACTGTAAATGGTTTGAGAGTGTTTTTCACAAAATCAGTCATATCGCCTCCTTTTGGGGAAAACCTGTGCCAGAATTTTCCTCAAATTTTAAAAAATAAACAGCTCTGTCAATTAGAAAGGCCAGAAACTTTTTTTCTTCTTCTTGGTTTCTTGTTTCTGCTGTGCTGTCTGTGTTTTTGCTTCAGCTTTTTTTCTGTCCAGTTCAGCCTGAACCTGTTTCTGTTCCGCGTTTCGGCATTCGGTCAAGACAGGTTTTCCCCGCTGGAAGTCAATCAGCTGGGTCAGGTTGGTGACACCGATATAGGTCAGTTTTGAATTGGTTTCGAAACGTTCTGAACCTGTTCTTGTCTGAACCCGATGCATTTGCTGTTTGGTTCCTGCCCAGTCAAGGATGACGGCATTCTTGTTGTCGGGGTAACGGTAGAGGGTAAACGATTTCCCCATTTCGCAATGATAACGGTCGGCAATCATCCCTTCAGTGCTGAGTGATGCAGGTGCTTTTGCCTGGTTTTTTCTGATGGATGTCTTGGCACTCTTGCGGACAGTTGCCTTTTTCTTTGCTGCTGTTTGTGCCTTCGCTGGAGCTGCTTGAGCCGTATAGTAGGTCATAGGCAGAATAATGCCTGCTGCAGCAAGAAAGGTAGCCAGTTTTTTCATGATGATATAAAGCCTAGAAGAAAAATAAATATCATAAAATGATAATCGGGTGACGGCAGTCACTGCAAGCCTTATCGATGGGGTTCCTGATAGGCTGTGCCCCCTACAGTACCAAAGGGAATCTGTCAAAGAAATGTCATTGGGTCATGGTCAGCCATCAATACAGGCCAGCTTGTCGTCCGCGTTCTTGCACCAGTGCGAGAAGGGTATCCACTGTTGGTGTTGCTATGCCTGTCATTTGCCCCAATTCATGGACAACAGCGACCAGGGCATCGATTTCTCCCATGGAACGTCCTCGCTCAAGGTCTTGCAGCATCGACATTTTATGCCCGACAGCTTTCCCAGCGACAGTCAACCGCCGCTCAATCATATTTTCTGGGATGTGGACATCAAGTGCATCGGTGACTGCCTTGGTCTCATACATGGCACGCCGACAGATTCCGCCCAAGGCACCAGAGGTGATTTTATCCAATGGTGCATGGGTCAAGGCACTGATTGGATTGAAGCAGACATTGCCCCAGAGCTTGAGCCAGACATTCCAACGGATGGCGTTGCGGATAGGGGCATCGAAGCCGGCATCGATCAGGACTTTCTGAAGTTTTTTCACCCGTTCAGATTCTGATCCATCGGGTTCTCCGATGATGAAACGGTTGAATTTTTCATGCCTGATGACACCAGGAGCAATGACTTCACAGGCAGGATCCACGACGCAGCCAATCGCCCGCCCAGGACCAATCAGGTGCCATTGCCTTGCACCAGCATCCACTGATTCCAGATGGTTTCCTTCAAATTTTCCACCTTCTTTGTAGAAATACCACCAAGGAATGCCATTCTGTGCAGTGACCACGGCGGTGTCAGCGCCTAAAAGTGGCGCAAATTTTTCTGCAGATTCCATGGACTGATGGGCTTTCAGGGTACAGATGACATAATCCTGGGGACCGAAATCAGCGGGGTTGTCACTGGCAGGGAGACAGACATTTTTCACTTGGTCATTGATATGCAGGGTCAGACCATCTTTTTTGATGGCTTCAAGATGGGCGCCACGGGCAATGACACAGACATCGTATCCAGCTGAGGCAATCTCAACAGCCATATAGCCGCCAATGGCACCGGCACCGAAAATACAGATTTTCATGGTTAATTCCTCCTAACATCAAAAAAGGATGAAGACGTTGCTGACTGTGATGTAAAGAGTATACACAGATTCAATTTATATGAATAATATTAATTATATTTAAAACAAATATATTTTAAATATAATTTAGTATTGTCATCATGGATCTCCGACAACTCCGCTATTTCTGCGCCATTGCAGAAGAGGGACAGATCAGCCGTGCGGCCAAGCGGTTGCATATTGCCCAACCGCCTTTGAGCCATCAGTTGAAGCTCCTTGAAGAGGAACTTGGTGTCTGCCTGATTGAACGCAGTACAAGGCATATGTCGCTTACGCAGGCAGGGCACCTTTTTTATCAGCGGGCTATCCAGATACTGGGACTTCTCCATACTATAGTCGATGATGTGCGGGATATGGGCGATGACTTGGGGGGGACATTGTCCATTGGCAGTCCTCCGGCTGTGGGCAGTCTTTATATTCCGGACCGCATATGGCAGTTCCATCAGGCTCATCCCCAAGTGCGTTTCTGCTGGCGTGAGGGTAATACCTACCGGGTACTCGAACTGCTTGAACGGGATATGGTCGAAGTGGCTATGGTCAGACTGCCGGTTCTCATGGGGAATTATGAAATCAAGCAGGTTCTGACTGAGCCTTGGGTTGTTGTTGCTCCGTGTAATGATGTTATTTGGAAAGACAGGGAAAGTGTCAGGTTGGAAGAACTTGCAGGGATTCCGCTTATCCTGATGCACCGTCAGGAAGGGATTTTCTGCCATGATATGGCCGTCAATGAGATGCAGGCAAGGCAGATTCCGATCAATGTTATCTGCGAAAGCGACAATATTTCAGCTATCCTGTCTTTGGTTGACAGGCATCTTGGGTTGGCTATCTTGCCGGAGTCCACTTTGTCTATGCGTCCGGCAGCAGATTTCCACAAAATGGCTATATCGGGTTGTGAGCTTCAGTCTTCTGTTGCATTGATCTGGAAGAAGGCACGCCGTCTGTCCCGGGCAGCAGGCCTGTTTATCAGCATGTTTGATTGATTTGTTAGATTAAAATAGCCGCATTGTAGCAGAGAGGGACATCATGTTCAGTTACCGTCATATTTTCCATGCAGGCAATCACGCCGATGTCTTCAAGCATATCGTCCTGCATCAGACTTTGCTTTATTTCCGCCAGAAGGATACGCCTTTCTATTATATTGATACCCATGCTGGTGCGGGTGTCTATGTGTTGGACAGCGGACAGGCGAAAAAAAGCGGGGAGGCAAAAGACGGGATATTCAGATTATTGGAAGCGGGCAGTCTGTCTCAAGCGGTTACAGATTACCTGCAGCTGGTCAAGGCAATCAATCCTGGAGGAAAACTGGTGACATATCCTGGGTCTCCGTATATCGCTGAGTTGCTGTTGCGGGGACAGGATCGTCTGCGCTTGTTTGAAATGCATTCTACAGATATCCAGGTTTTGGAAGAAAACGTCAGGCTATGGTCTGGCATTAAAGGCTTTCCCCGTCCTGAACGGGGAAAGCGGATTATTGTTACGAAGAAAGACGGTTTTTCTTCATTGAAGTCCCTGTTGCCACCGCCATCCCGACGTGCGGTTGTGCTGATTGACCCTTCTTATGAAGTCAAACAGGATTACCTGCGTGTTGTGGAAACCTTATCAGATGCCCTGAAGCGGTTCCAGACAGGTACTTACCTGATCTGGTACCCTGTCTTGCAGCGTATGGAATCCCGCCGTTTGTCCGGACAGTTGAAAAAGATATCCAACCGGGAATGGCTCCATCTGACATTCCGTATCGCTTCTCCTGTCCCAGATGG
>JBJEXA010000172.1:0-9204 GCA_051885335.1 Oxalobacter sp.
GATGATAGCAATGATTCCCGTAAAGTATGCGGCAGGCGCTACCCACCAGGCATCGTCAAAGATTGCACCGGCAAACATCGCAATGATTGGCAGTTTCGCACTGCATGGAATAAACGTCGTGGTCATGACCGTCATACGGCGGTCTGCCTCATTTTCAATGGTCCTTGATGCCATTACACCAGGGACACCGCAACCTGTACCAATCAAGATTGGAATAAACGATTTTCCCGATAATCCAAACTTGTGGAAAATACGGTCAAGAATAAATGCGACACGTGCCATATAGCCACAGGATTCAACAATACCCAGCATGATGAACAGAAGAAGAATCTGAGGTACGAAACCCAAGACTGCTCCGACACCTGCAACAATCCCATCAAGAATCAGGCTTGACAGCCATTCATCGACATTCATGCTTTCCAGCCATCCCCCGACAGCTTCAGGCACCATTTCGCCGAAAAACTCATCATTGACCCAATCGGTAATGAATTCGCCCAATGAATGCATCGCCACATAATAAATGCTGGTAATCACCAATACGAATATCGGCAATGCCAAGAAACGGTTGGTGACAATGCGGTCAATCTTATCGGACATGGAAACCTGTCTTGGCGTAGCATGCAGACTGGAAGCAACGAGCTTACCAACCCAGTCATAACGTTCCATAGACATGATGCTTTCACTGTCATTGTCCAGCTCTTCTTCGCAGGCAATGATGTCTTTTTCAATATGGGCAACCTGTTCAGGAGCCAACTTCAGTTTTTCCGCAATTTTACGGTCACGCTCAAACAAGCGGATGGCATACCAATGTTGGATATTCTCAGGTTGGTCATGCAAAACCGCTTCTTCAATATGCGCCAGTGCGTGTTCCAATGCTCCACTGTAATGATGGCGTGCAACCTTCGGTTTGTGATTGGCCGCATAAAGCGTTTTGCTGATAACCTCATCAATACCAGTTTCTTCCAATGCAGAAATGGCCACCACAGGACATCCCAGTTTCTCAGAGAGGGTTCCTGTATCAAGGACATCGCCATTTTTCTGTAACAGATCAAGCATATTGATAGCAACAACAACCGGTAATCCCAACTCAATCAGTTGGGTAGTCAGATACAGATTACGCTCAAGGTTGGTGCCATCAACAATATTCAGGATGACTTCCGGTTTTTCATCAACCAGATAGGTCCGGGCAATGATTTCTTCTGGAGAATATGGAGAAAGGGAATAAATACCGGGCAGGTCAGTCACAATGACATCAGTATGCCCTTTTAAACGGCCTTCTTTTTTTTCAACAGTAACACCCGGCCAGTTGCCGACAGACTGACGCAACCCTGTCAAGGCATTGAACAGGGTCGTCTTACCGCAGTTTGGATTCCCGGCAAGTGCAATACGGATACTCATATTCTTATCTTACTAATTTCTTTATTCTTCAACTTCAATCATTTCAGCATCAGTTGACCGGAATGAAAGGTCATAATTCCTGACCGAAACCTCAATCGGATCCCCCAAAGGAGCCACCTTGACCACAGTGACAGCAGTCCCTTTGATAATGCCCATATCCATCATCCGGCGGCGGGTTGCCCCTTCGCCATGTAGCCTCTTCACGACAGCCGTCTCACCGACTGCAACATCTTTCAGGGTTTTCATGTCCTATTATTCCTTTGAAACCAAAATGTGACCTGTTACATCTTTACCCAGTGCAATGCGAGAGTCTTTAACTTTAACGATAAGACTGCCATTCATATCATTGACAACCGAAATCACCTCTCCAACAGAAAAACCAAGGTTCTCCAGAAAACGCTTGGTTTCTTCTTTACCGGTAATCCGTCCGATTCTCAAGGGACTTCCTTTTTCTGCAAGCAACAGAGGCAACATCCATCTTCCTCCTGTCAAACGGGCATTATAAAATCAGACAACATCACTGCCCCTTTCAAGGAAAAACCAAGATTGTCGACACTATCCCGGTTTTTCCTTTCCTTCAAAACAATTCCAACCCGCCGTCAAAAGTTATGGGTAATCCCAAACTGGACACCAGTCACGGAATCACTTGCGACGCCGTTGTTGTTATAGATGGAACCAACGTCATCATTACTGCTGTCGGTATAAGAAACCATGCTATACAATTGGGTACGCTTGGAGAGGTCATAGGTATAGCCCAAAGCATATTTGTTGGCATTCCCTCCCCTAAGATAATCATTACCATCCATCAAGGCTCGGTTATAGGCAAACTTGACGGTACTTGCGCCAAATTCATATGCCAGACCGATTTCCCATTCCTGCTGCTGAATTCCTGTTCTTTGGACGAACTCATTATCTTCATCACTGCCCAATCCCCAATCACTCAGATCCTTGACCTGGGACTTCTGATAACCCAGAGAAATCCGGAAATCCCCGATGGAATAGGCGCCACCGACATTCCATACCCAGGACTTATCGGAATCCGCAATACGGGTGAAATTAGCTGTCAGGAACAGGTCATCGTTGTCATAATGCAGGGAAGCCCCAAATCCGTCATTTCTGACACCATGTTTGTGAGAGAACGTGCCATCATCGTTCTCAATACGCTGATGGGCATCGGTTCCTAGGGTATAAGTTGCACCAAAAGAAAAACCGGACCAGTCTGGAGAATCATACCGGATGGTATTGGAAATCTGCTCGGAACGGGTCAGGTTGTATTTCGCCAGCGTGGAGCCCGTTGCTCCCTGTTCAAACGGATCGATTTCCGTAAAGTACTCAGCAGACATCTCATTGACACGTCCCAAACGGACATGGCCAAAAGCTCCTTTGATACCGACATTTGCAGCACCCATCCAGTCAAGATGACCACTCCCTTTGAGACGGCTTTCCAAGACATCATGGAAATGGGATGCATCATCAATATCCTTATAGCCACCATCATTCAGCAAGAACTGTTTTTCCAACTGGAAGGTCGCTTTGTAACCGCCACCAAGATCTTCAGATCCTTTGAAACCAATCACGTTGGCAGCATTTTCGTCCATGCGAGTGTCCGTCCCGGTTTCCTTGACATAACCGGTATCTACCGTACCGTAAATCTGGACATTCGTCTGTGCATAGGCTGCTGTACCAACAAGCCCCAATAAAACAGCAATGAGAACTTTCTTATTCATAATAAAAAGGTAAATGCAGAATGAAAAACAACTGTGGAGTGCATTGTACATGAATAAGAATGATTATTATTTGTTTTCTCATTCTCAATTATCTAATCCGATGATTTTCTGCAAAATAACAACAGTCAGAACCATTGTCACACCAGCAGACAGACCGTGGATATCTATCCCCACATCTGATGGCATGTTTTCCTCATATTGAAATACCAAGACAGGACAATCCAAGTTGTTGGATAATACCAATATGGATCCTTTACTGAACAACCTGAATGCTGAACAGCTGGCGGCAGTGACCTTACCCGCACAATCGGCATTGATTCTTGCAGGTGCAGGTTCCGGCAAAACCCGTGTGCTGACCACCCGTATTGCCTGGCTGTTACAGACCGGTCAGGTCTCGGCCAACAGTATCTTGGCGGTTACTTTCACGAACAAAGCCGCCAAAGAAATGACAGCGCGTCTTAGTTCAATGGTTCCTGTCAATCTTCGTGATCTATGGATCGGTACTTTCCATGGGTTATGCAATCGGCTGCTCCGTCTGCATTGGCGGGATGCCGCCCTGCCACAGACATTCAATATCCTTGATGCACAAGACCAGCTCTCTGCGGTCAAGCGCCTGATGAAAACTGCCAATGTGGACAGCGAACGTTATCCGCCAAAATCTTTGGTATATTTCATCAACCATCAAAAGGAACAGGGATTGCGTGCAGGTGATATCCATGCGCATGATGACTATGAGAGGCGGATGGCGGCTCTTTACCAATTGTACGAAGACCAATGCCAGCATGAAGGCGTTGTGGATTTTTCCGAACTGCTGCTGCGCAGCTGCGAACTGCTGGAACGCAATCAACCGCTGCGGGAACACTACAGGAACCGGTTTCGACATATCCTGGTTGATGAATTCCAAGATACCAATGACCTGCAGTACCGTTGGCTGAAACTGCTTGCCAGCAAAGAAACAGCTGTATTTGCCGTTGGTGACGATGACCAGAGCATTTATGCATTCCGTGGTGCGAATGTCGAGAACATGCGCTCTTTTCAACGAGAGTTTGACGTACAAAATCTGATCCGGCTGGAGCAGAACTACCGTTCTCAAGGCAATATCCTAGCTGTGGCGAATGCCTTGATTGCCAACAATGAGAAACGACTGGGGAAAAATCTTTATACTGACGCAGGCAATGGAAACCTTGTTCGTGTATTAGAACTGCCGTCAGATACCGGTGAAGTGGAATGGCTTCGGGATGAGATCCGGCATCTTGCAGATGAAGGAATCCCTTATAAGGAAATCGCCATCCTCTACCGGTCTAATGCCCAGTCACGGGTGATTGAACATGGCTTTTTCAGCACGGGAATGCCTTACCGTGTCTATGGGGGACTTCGTTTTTTTGAACGTGCTGAAATCAAACACGCTATCGCTTACCTTCAACTGATCGGCAATCCGGATAACAATGCGGCATTCACACGTGTCGTCAACTTCCCGCCTCGCGGTATTGGAACACGGACGATAGAACGCTTGCAGCAACTGGCAGAAGAAAACATCTGCTCACTATATGCCGCCATTCCCTTGATGACCGGCAGAGCCAGAACACTGCTGATGGCTTTTGCCCATCTCATTGAAAATGGCAGAACTGAAGCCATACGCATGAGCCTGCCAGACCTTATTGGTACCATCATACAGACAAGTGGTCTGGAACAGTATTATCAGAAAGAAAAAGAAGGCGCAGACCGCTTGGAGAATCTTGAACAGCTGGTTTCCGCGGCCGTGTTGTTTCTGTCAGAAGAAAGCTTTGACGACCATCAACCCGCCCTGACAGCCACTGTCATGCCCAACAGGGACAACACTGTTGATCTGCTGGCAGGCTCACCGGAACTTTTTGATGCAGATGCTGGCCTGCCGCTCAACATGTCGCCATTATCAGCTTTCCTGTCCCATGCCTCGCTTGAGGCTGGGGATGCGCAGGCAGATGACAATGAGGATGCTGTCCAACTGATGACCGTCCATGCTGCAAAGGGACTTGAATTTGAGGCAGTTTTCATCACAGGGCTTGAAGAAGGACTTTTCCCGCATGAAAACAGTGCAAGTGATTCCGATGGTCTTGAAGAAGAACGCCGTTTGATGTATGTCGCTCTAACCCGTGCGAAAAAACGGCTTTACCTGAGCAGTGCTCAGACCCGGATGCTGCATGGTCATATACGCTATAACATAGCATCGCGCTTTGTCGACGAACTGCCGGAAGAAAACATCAAGCGTTTATCCCCGAAAAAAAACATCAGCATCGACCGGGCAGAATGGGGGGCATCTTCTTGCCAGAGTGCTCTACAAGGAACATACCATGCAACGAAATCTGCTCCATGGCCTTCCTTAGGGAAGGGGGCATGGCATACAGGACAAACCGTCTATCATCCAAAATTTGGCGAAGGGGTTATTGTCGGTTTTGATGGTCCCCAGCGGGCAAACATTAATTTTGGCAAGGCAGGTATGAAACTGCTCGACCTGACCATTGCCAAACTGGAACACCGTTAATCACTGATCAGGAAACAGCTCTTCAGCGGTAACCGTTGCCGTGCCCAGTTTGCCGACCACAATGCCCGCAGCCTTGTTTGCAATATCAATCGCTTCAGCAACAGGTTTGCCATAACCCAGCATTGTTGCCAGCGTTGCAATGACAGTATCCCCTGCCCCAGATACATCGAAGACCTCCCGGGCAACTGTCGGAATATGGATGGTATCTTTTTCCCCAAACAATGACATCCCTTCCTCAGAACGGGTCAGCAAAAGCCAATCGATATCAAGCTGTTTCCGCAGGTTCCGTGCCTTTTCCGCCAGTTCCTCCTCATTCCGCCAGCTGCCAACCACCTGCCGAAGCTCTGATTTATTCGGTGTCAGGAATGATGCTCCCCGGTATTTAGAGAAATCATCACCTTTCGGATCAACCAAAGTGGTTTTTCCCGCCTTCCGGGCAATGGCAATCATTTCAGCAATATTGTCCAAAGCCCCTTTTCCATAATCGGAAAAAACCACAATATCATGCGATGCCAGCAGATTGCGGTAATGTTGCATGGCATGATCAAGAATATCCTGTGGGGGCCGCTTCTCAAAATCAAGCCTTAAAAGCTGCTGCTGACGCCCAATCACCCGAAGCTTCACAATCGTCGAGATGTCTTTTGCAACATGAAGATGGGGAACAATATCCGCCTCATTCAGCAGGCTTTCCACGATCATACCTGCTTCATCATCGCCAACAATCCCCATCAGGCTGCAGTCCGCTCCCAACGCTGCAACATTACGGGCAACATTAGCAGCCCCACCCAGGCGTTCTTCATTCCGACTGATCAGAACAACCGGTACAGGTGCTTCAGGGGAAATACGGTTCACATCGCCAAACCAATAACGGTCAAGCATAACATCACCGACAATCAGGATATAAGGATCAGTTTTTCTGTTACTCATGGTATAGATTCAGTGGAAATGAAAACGCTTGTACGGCATCAATCAGGAAAAGCTTTCCTCTTCTACCCGTTTGGGTGAATAAGACTCCCATTCATGGCAACCAGGACACTGCCAGTAAAACTGCCTTGCCTCGAACCCGCAGTTGCTGCATCTGTAGTGGGACAGCTTATGAGCATAACGCTGGATCAGCGTACGGATACTGGAAACTTCCTGACGGACTTCAGGAGGAACCACCAACAGCTGGGTTTCAAGCAACCTGTCCAATCCCAACAAAGTCGGTGTCTTCCGGAGCTCTTCCCGTACCAAGGCGTTTGCTTCTTCAGCACCTTTCAATTTCAATACTGCCTTGACCAGTACATCAAGTATATCAATCGAAGAAACTTCTGCCAGATAGGATTTCAACAGACCAATCCCTTCTTCTGGACGTTTGACTTCCTCATAACCATCCATCAGGCGACGGACAATCAGGATAGTATGCTGGATGTTCTGGTTCTCGACCCTACGCCAAGTCTCCAGAGCTTTTTCAATATCCCCCATTGATTTATAAGCATCACCGGTCAGAACTGTTGCACGGGTACACATCCTATCGATTTCCAATGCCTTATCCAGCAGAGGCAATGCTTTTTCAGGATGAGTACGCACCAACTGGTTCTCTGCCAGCTCACAGTAAAACTGAGCAATCTGACGATTACGGTTCCCTGCTCCCATATCCTGCAATGCTTCTGCTGCTTCAATCGCCTGGCGCCATTCTTTTTCACGTTGGAATATCTCCAGCAGTGCACGGCGTGCACGCGTGGAATAAGGCGTTTCTGTCAGTTCTTGAAAAACATCTTCCGCACGGTCAAGTAATCCCGCTTTCAGATAATCCTGCCCCAGTTCAAAACGCGCCTGCATCTGTTGCTCCAACGGCAGGTCCGGACGCAACAGCAGGTTTTGATGCATACGGATAGCACGTTCTGTTTCCCCGCGGCGGCGGAACAGATTACCCAAAGCAAAATGCAGTTCAGCTGTTTCAGGATCCAGTTTTACAACTTCAATGAATGCATCAATCGCTTTATCAGGCTGTTCATTCAACAGGAAATTCAACCCCTTGAAATACCCTTTCGGCAGGCTGCGCGACTCAGACAGCAACTGCTTGATATCAATACGCGCAGCAATCCATCCAAGGCCAAAGAAAACGGGGACACCGACCAACCACCAGACTTCAAATTCCATAAGATGATGTCATCAATAAACTATAACTCCAGGTAGCAAAACACCTGACCAGCAGCCTATCATGCGCTTTCAGGAAAAAGATATTGTAAAGGAAAAAAAGTTTACACGATGTAAAAAAGGGCATCTGACGATGCCCTTTTTGCTGAACCGAAAGAAATCAGATTTTATGCTGGCTTGCCGCCAAGATCAACACGATAGCGTAATTCCTTGCCTGGCTTGAAATGAGGAACACGCTTCTCAGCAACCATCACTTTCTCGCCGGAACGAGGATTACGTCCAACACGTGGTGGACGGACACTCAATGCAAAACTGCCAAAACCCCGAATTTCAATACGTTTACCACCCGCCAAGGCTTGAGCCATGGCATCAAGGATGGTTCTTACCGTCAGTTCAGCATCTTTTGCCAACAGTTGAGGATAACTGTTGGCAAGGGAGATGATCAATTCGGATTTTGTCATCTTCTTTCCTGATTACTGCTTGTTGTCGAATTTGGCTTTCAACAATGCACCCAGGCTGGTCATACCAGATGCAGCAGAAGAATCATCCTGAATCTTCTTGATGGCTGCCTGGGTTTCCTGCTGGTCTTTAGCCTTGATGGACAGCTGCAGGGTACGGGACTTACGGTCAATGTTGATGATCATGACATCAACAGACTGACCTTCCTTCAATTGGGAACCCGCATCTTCAACGCGGTCACTGGAGATTTCAGAAGCACGCAGGTATCCTTCAACATCTTCAGTCAACTGGATGACAGCACCTTTTGGTTCAACAGACTTGACAGTGCCGGTCACGATAGAACCACGGTCATTCATTGCAATGTAATTGCTGAATGGATCACCTTCAAGCTGCTTGACCCCCAGGGAAACACGTTCGCGGTCAACATCGATAGCCAGGACAACAGCTTCCAGTTCATCGCCTTTCTTGAAATTGTGGACAGCGGTTTCACCCGGTTCCGTCCAAGACAGGTCAGACAGATGAACCAGACCGTCAATATTGCCAGGCAGACCGATAAAGACACCAAAATCCGTGATGGACTTGATAGCGCCCTTGACCTTATCGCCCTTCTTGTGGGTTTCTGCGAATTCTTCCCATGGATTTGGTTTGCACTGCTTCATACCCAGGCTGATACGACGGCGTTCTTCGTCGATTTCCAGAACCATGACTTCAACTTCGTCACCCAGCTTGACCACTTTGCCAGGAGCAACATTTTTGTTGGTCCAATCCATTTCAGAAACATGAACCAATCCTTCAATCCCCTGTTCAACTTCAACAAAAGCACCATAGTCGGTCAGGTTGGTAACCTTCCCGAACAGGCGGGTGCCCTTAGGATAACGGCGGGACAGTCCAGTCCATGGATCATCACCCAACTGTTTGACACCCAGGGAAACACGGTTCTTTTCCTGATCATATTTCAGG
>JBJEXA010000173.1:0-2110 GCA_051885335.1 Oxalobacter sp.
TTGCCCATTAAAATCCCCGTTAAGTAATGGTCTACTTAACGGGGTATAGTTCAAAACAGTGGTTTCTTTGTCGGTCAGGCAAACCAGTTCACCCAGGATATCCCCAAGGAATTCCCAATGGATGTCTGCTATACCAGGTTTCTGTTTAGGAGGCGGCAGGTCCAGCCAGTCAACAAATTTCTCCCAAGAGCGCCCGAATAAACCGGTCATGGGGAATCCTATGGATGTCAGGTTGTCGGATGTCGGTAATCTTCTGGATTGATACCGAGTTTTTTCAATCTTGCAAGCAGCGTGGTGCGTTTCAGTCCCAATTTTGCCGCAGCTCCAAATCTGCCTCCGATGACACCACCACAGGTTTTCAGTGTGGCAATCAATGTTTCAGAATCTGTTTCTGGCAAGGCTTTAGGAATAGTCTCGGTTCCAGAAACCGGCATCAATACATTCTGTCCTGGCAAGATTATTTCAGATTGGTACTGGGATTCCAAATTCCGTAAATCATCCGGTGTCAGATTCAGTACATGCCCTTTATTTGTTAGGATGACAGCACGTTCAATCACATTTTCAAGTTCCCTGATGTTGCCATGCCAAGGCATCCGGGACATCATGGCCAAGGCATCAGCAGGAATTTCGGTGATGTCCCTGCCAATTTTCTTGGCGAATTTCAGGGTGAAGAATTTTGCAAGCAAAGGAATGTCTGCAATGCGTTCACGCAGAGGGGGAACGATAATGGGAAAAACGTTCAGCCTGTAATAGAGGTCGCTCCTGAAAGTCTTGTCATTGACTTTTGAAAGCAGATCGCTGTTGGTTGCAGCAATGAACCTGACATCGACAGGAATGACTTCTGTTCCCCCCAATCTGCGAATCTGTTTTTCCTGCAGGACACTAAGCAGTTTGGGTTGCAGTTCAATGGGCATATCCCCGATTTCATCGAGGAACAACGTGCTGTGGTTTGCCTGTTCAAAGTGTCCGATAGCCCGGCTTTGGGCACCAGTGAATGCGCCTTTTTCATGGCCAAACAGTTCATTTTCCATCAAATCGGATGGAATGGCGGTACAGTTCATCCGGATCATCTGATGGTCTTTTCGCCTGCTGAGATTATGGATAGTCTGCGCAATCAATCCTTTGCCAGTTCCTGTTTCGCCAAGGATCAGGACCGTGGCATTGCTGTCTGCAACGATTTTAATCTGCCTGAGAATGTCTTTGATAGCCTTGCTTTGCCCAATCAGGTCATAAAGTTCACTGCTGGAAGGGATATAAGTGTCCAATGTGATGGTTTGTCCGCTGGGAAATGGTACCAGAGGACTCAAACCATGGTCTTTTGACAAAATAGCATTTAATGCCAATGAGATACGCAGGGCAACCTTTTCCAGGACATTGATGGTTTCTATTGAAAAATTATCTTGGGTGAAACTGCCGACGGCAAGAACACCAATCACTTCATCACCTGCCATCAATGGAATATCAAGCAGGGAAAGCAGTTTCTCAAAAGGAATCTGTACCTGCTGCTGTACCTGTTTCTTGTAGGAAATCAGCCTTGTTTTATCCAACAGCAGTTTTTCATGCTTCTGCATGACTTCGTGCAGGAACGATGGATACAGCGGCTGGATATTGCAGTCGCAACGGTCAACCCGATGCCCTTCATAGGTCACAAAGTATGCGTGAAGGTTGCAGGAGGGCAGATGAGGAACTTCAATTGCAACAAAATCCAGGTTGAAAAAATCATTCAACCTGTTTGCTGTATTGTGGAGCAAACTAGGAAGGTTCTTGGCTGAGAGGATGTTATCAGTCAAGTCAACGAGAAAATGGGAATAGGAAATCTCGTCATTAAAAAAAGAGTCTGTCATTGCCTTACTGAATACACTGTCTTTTCTGTCAAATAGATGGCAAATGATACTGCTAATCTTCTAAGAAAAGGTGACTGATACGGTGCTCAAGCAATTTAAATGCCAATTTCTTCAGTAAATTGCTACAAGTGTGTTCTATGAAATTCTTTGTTTAGAACTGTTGTTGTTTTGCAGAAAAGGGAAAAATAACGAACGGTGACTTTTTGAAAGTCACCGTTTTCTGTTTTTCATTGAAACCATGCCGGACTGAAAGCCCGGCAGGAGTC
>JBJEXA010000174.1:0-9101 GCA_051885335.1 Oxalobacter sp.
GGAATATGCCAGGAAAATCAGGTTGCTGGCATTGGATAAGACAGGGACGGTGACAGAAGGGAAACCAAAACTCCAGCGTTACAGCATCCTGACAGACCGATATGCTGAGACTGATATTCTGGTATGGGCCACTGTGTTGACCAGCCATTCAGACCATCCGGTTTCTAAGGCGATTGCACAAGGTCTTTCTAAGTCTGGTGGGATTTGTAAGGATTTCATCGAGTATCCAGGAAAGGGCATCTGTGCCACGGTAAACGGTTTGCCGTTGAGACTGGGCAGTGCTGCTTGGTTGATGGAAGGGCTTTCATTGGACAATATGGTTGGGCAGTGCCTGCGTATAGATACCAACAATGGCTATACGACGGCATTATTGGCAACGGAGACAGATATCCTGGCGGTTTTTGCCATTGCTGACAGTCTCAAATCAACATCAAAGAATGCTGTTAATTTATTGAATAAATTAGGAATTGATACTGTTTTGCTAACAGGGGACAATCTTGATACCGCCAAGACAATCGCACAGGAAGCCGGTATCACTGAGATAAAGGCTCAGTTGTTGCCAACGGAAAAATCGCAGGCGATCCAGGCATTGAAAGGGCGGATTGGTAAAGGTCTTGTTGCGATGGTAGGGGATGGCATCAATGATGCACCTGCTCTGGCGACAGCAGATATCGGTATTGCGATGGGACAGGCGGGAACGGATATTGCAATGGAGGCTGCTGATATTGTAATTATGAACGATGATCTGAGTAATATTCCAAAGCTGATTCAGTTGTCTAAAGACACTTTCCGTATTTTGGCGCAGAACATTGTCTTTGCCCTAGGTGTCAAGATGCTGTTTATTGTTCTGGCATTGATGGGGCTGGCCAGTATGTGGATGGCGGTTTTCGCTGACATTGGCACAACTTTGATTGTATTGTTCAATGGGTTGCGGATGCTCAGAAAATAGGAAAATTAGAATTTATCTAAAGCATTGGAAAAACTTTGTAATATTTTTTTATAAAAACAGATTATGGAATCACTTTTCCTGGGTTCATGATGCTATCCGGATCAAATGCCTGTTTGATTTTTTTCATTAGCTGGATTTCAACAGCGTTTTTGTATTGTGCATTCTTGTTATGCTTCAGGGCACCCAAGCCATGTTCCGCTGAAATGGCACCATTGAACCGGGCGACATTGTCATAAACGACTTGATTGACTTCATCCTGTTTTGCCAGGAAAGCATCATCGGAAATACCTTCCGGTGCGCCGACATTGTAATGGAGGCTGCCATCACCAAGGTGTCCAAAAATTGTCAACCGGCATTCAGGAAAAGCGGTTTGCAATCTGGTAGCTGTATCTTCCATAAATGCAGGGATCTGTGAGATGGGCACAGAAATATCATGCTTGATGTTTTTGCCATTTCTTGCCTGGGCTTCAGAGATGTTTTCCCTCAATGCCCAAAGTGTCTTTGACTGGGCAATCGACTGTGCGATGCAGGCATCTACGACGCATCCTTCATCAAAAGCCGTTTGCAGGATGTTTTCCATCACATCAGCCAGATGGTCTTCTGATGTATTACTGCTGAGTTCCATCAAGGCGTAGTAAGGGGAAATGGCAGGGAAAGGGGCTTTCAGGTCTGGAAAGTGTTTCAGGACAACATCTAGGCTTTGCTGGGACATCAGTTCAAAGGTTGTCAGCAGAAAATCTGCCTGTTTTTTCGCAAGATTCAACAGGTTAAGTGCCATTAAAGGGTTTTCAACGGCAACAAAGGCGGTCTGTTGGTTGTCTGGATTTGGGAATAGTTTCAGAACAGCAGCTGTGATGATGCCCAATGTGCCTTCTGACCCGATAAACAGGTCACGGAGGTCATAACCGGTGTTGTTCTTGCGCAGTTTGTAAAGCCCATCCCAGATAGCACCATCCGGCAGGACTGCTTGGATGCCCAGACAGAGATCGCGGGCGGTTCCGTACCGTAAGACTGCTGTGCCACCGGCATTTGCCGCCAAGTTGCCACCTATCATGCAGGAGCCTGATGATGCCAGGGTCAAAGGGAATATCCGGTCAACCTGTCTGGCTGCTAAATGGACGTTATCCAAGATGCAGCCGGCTTCAACTGTCATGGTATTGTTGTCTGCGTCAACTTCCAAGATGTGATTCATCCGTTTCAATGATAGGACAACGGCATTACACGTGGTGTCAGGGATGCTGCCGAGTACGGTACCGGTGTTCCCGCCCTGTGGAACAATTGATATCAGGTATTCATGACATAGCCGGACAACCGCCGATATTTCTTCTGTGCTTCCTGGCAGGAGAATAGCCAATGCTTTTCCAACAGCCCGTTTTCTGGCATCTGTCAGATAAGGAAGCATCTGTTTGGGATCATCAATGACGTGCTGTTCTCCGAGTAAGGATTTGCAGCGTGCAATGAACGGATGGCAGGATGAGGGCATTTTTTTATAAGACTTCCTAAAAAACAATATGGCACCGGAAAATGATGCTGTCATGGTACACGGTTTCTCTGTCTGGAGGCTATACTAACTTGTCAGGTTCTTCATCAACGAGAACGAGAGTGCCGATATGAGAAATCTTTGGAATGACCGCCATCAGCTCCGCAAGGAGATTCTGCCCATTGTACGCTGGTGCAAGAAACGTTTTGATGCTGGGCATTTAAGTGATGCGGCAGGGCAGATCAGTTATACCATTATTTTCAGTCTGGTACCGATGATTGCCATCATCTTGGCGATTTTTACGATGATTCCGCTTTTTGGGGATTTCCGGACCAATCTGGGCAATTATTTTTCTGAAGAAATGATGCCCAAGAAGATTTCTGATACGGTGATGACGCATCTGAATGCGTTTGCAGAGAATGCTGGAAAGGTCTCCTTAATCAGTGCCGGTGGTTTGCTGGCTGCCATTTTCACCAGTCTGACAGCTTTGGAAAATGCGTTCAACCGCATTTGGAACATCATTGCAGCCCGTTCTCTTTTCAAGCGTATTGCGCTTTATCTCTGTATCGGCACAATCGGTCCGTTGATGTTGGGAGTTTCTATTTACCTGACATCCCGAGTTATTCTTTCAGAACATGGGTTGGTCAGTTATATCCCCTTCTTTAATATTTTTGCGCCATTCCTGTCTGGTATCTGGATGATTTTTGCGTTCACGCTGCTTTACCGTGTTCTGCCCAACAGACAGGTCTTATGGAAGGATGCGCTGGCAGGTGGTACTTTTGCGGCAATCGCCTTTGAAATCGGTCTCCGGATTTTTGCGTTTTCGATGATGCGTTCCAACCTGTATGAAAAAATCTATGGTGCATTGGCTGTTTTCCCGATGTTCATCGTCTGGATTTATACCAGTTGTTTCATCATTCTTTTAGGTGGTTTTGTCGCAGCCATGATTCCTGAACTGCGGAATGGAACCTGGCGTGAAGATACGTTTTTGGGCAAGAATTTTTCAGAAGCCCTGCAGATCATCCATCTGCTCAAGACAAAGACTGCTGAATCGGAATATTTATCTCAGACGGAGATTGAACAGACTTTGCGGATGGATGCTCATGAGGTGGAGTTCTGCCTGACGATTTTGGAACGGGCTGACTGGATTTTTATTCCCAAGCAGTCTTTCTGGTCAGCTTTCATTCCCAGCAGACGATCCAATCAGTTATGGCATTGGAAAGGGGATGTGGAAAAGATTACGTTGGCTGATGTTTTCCATGAATTTGTTTTCACGCCCAAGGAAAATGATGTTTTGACCCAACGGATTGAAGGCATCATCCATGAGGAATTGGATATTACGTTGGGCGAATATTTCAATTCGCCTTATGCGATAACCACTAGGCATTCTGCTGAACAGCAGGAGTTGTCATCGGCAGGCTGATCCGATGACAACCTCATAGGTGACTGGTAACCCGGCATCCTGTCGGAAGGTTTCATACCGTTCCTGAATGGTTTTCCATGCCTGTTTCCCTAAGAGGACTGCCCGCCGTTGGCGGACATTTCCAGCACCAATGCCCCGGATAGATGCGATGGCAGAACGGATATCTGGATAGAATATCTGATGTGTTTCCTGCTGGAGCCTGATTTGCTGAAAGCCAGTTGCCATCAAGATGTTTTCCAAATCAATCGCCTGATGAAATGGCAATGTATGCTCTGCTGTATCAAATCCAGAAAAGGCATAGCTGATTTCTTTCAATGTTCCGGGAACCAGGGTGGAAAAGAATAATAGGCCATTGGTTGCCAAGACACGATGGAGTTCTTTGAATGCCTGTTCAGGTGAGCACCATTGCAGGGAAAGACTGCTCCAGACAAGATTGAATGCGGCGGTATCAAAGGGCAGGTTTTCGATGTCTCCAATCACAGCATCCAATTGTTTACGATGGGCGATGTTGACCATTTCCGATGAAAGATCACAGCCAATCATTTTCTGAGCCGGCCAGAAAGTTTTCAGACATTGAAGGCCCAGGCCTGTGCCACAGCCCGCGTCCAGGATGCTGGTGGGATGAAAGCCTGATGGCAGGTGTTCGGGCAACAGGCAGAGCATCCGTTCATTGATGCGTCTCTGGAACAATGCCAGGGAATCATATTGGTCAGCAGCTTTGCTGAAGGAACGGCAGACAGTGGATTTATCAATCATGACCATCCCAGAAATTCTCCAATTACGCTGGCGCATGCGTCCGGCAATGAGAGGAAAGGGGCGTGTGCTGTTCCCTTGATGATGGTCAATGAAGCATCTGGCAGGTTTTCTACTAACCACTTTGCCGCACTGACGGGCATCAAGGGGTCTTTTTCGCCATGAATCAGTTGGATTTTCTGATGGATTCCCGGCACCAATGTGCGATAGTCAACGGTGTGCAGGAAGGTAAGCCCTTCCAATAGGGTTCTTTCAGGCGGGGGTGGTAAGCCTGCCAATTGCCGGGAAATGTTTTTTGCATGAAGGTCATACTGGTTGAACAGCATGACGAACCGCCGCAGGGTTGTATGGCTGTCCATTTCAATACCTTGTCTGAAACGCTGGGCTGTTTCTTCGGGCAGTCCATTTTTCCAATCTTGCTGATTGATGAAACAAGGGGTTGCACCAAGAAGCACCAACTTTTCAATTTTTGCAGGGTAGCGTTTGGCAGCATCCAATGCCATGATGGCACCCATTGACCAGGCACAGAGTACGATAGGTGTTGATACATCTGTCATCATCGCATCAACCCAGGCAGAAGACATGTCGCCATCTGGTAAAGGCATCCCTTCATAGCCGGGCAGTGCCGGGGTCTGGCATTCAAACCGGTCTTTATATCTGTTCTGCAAGGCAAGAATTAAAGGCTTCCAGACTTTTGGAGACATTGCCCAGCCATGCCAGAAAACCAGTTTGGTCATTGGATTTCCTTTAATGCTGAGGTTAAGCGTTCTACATCTTCAAGGGTATGGGATGCAGACAGTGAGATACGCAGACGTGCCTGTCCTTTCGGCACGGTTGGCGGACGGATTGCTGGAACCCAGATGCCCCGCTTCATCAGGGCAGCAGAAACTTTCAGCACAGCTTCATTTTCACCGATAATGACAGGATGGATTGCAGTGTAAGAAGGCAGTATTTGCCAAGAAGTGTCTTGCAGTCTTTCATGCAGGTGTTTGGCAAGTTGTTTAAGCTTCTCACGCCGGTCATCTCCTTGCTCGACCAATGTCAAGGAAGCCAGTAATGCCGCTGCTATGACAGGACTGGATGCTGTTGTGAAAATATAGGATCGTGAGCGTTGTACCAGCCATTCAATAACGGTTGATGAGCCAGCTGCAAAAGCACCTGAGACACCTGCAGCCTTCCCCAGTGTTCCGATATAGACAAGGCGGGGATGGAAGGGGATGCCAAAGTGGTTCAATGAACCCCGTCCTGCCTGTCCAAGGACACCAAAACCGTGCGCATCATCCAGTACCAGCCAGGCATCGTACCGTTCTGCCAGGTCAAATAGTTCTTTCAATGGAGCGACATCGCCGTCCATGCTGAAGACGGCATCGGAAAGGATCAGTTTCCGCTTTGCGCAGGAAGATGCCAACATGTTTTCCAACTGTGTCATGTCTTTATGCGCGTATCGCCGATGGTCTGCCCGTGACAGTTGGACAGCATCAATCAGGGAAGCATGGTTCAACCGGTCTGCAAAGACGGCGTCACCCCTGCCAACCAGCGCTGGTACAACGCCGATATTCGCCATATAACCGGTACTGTAATACAGTGCCCTGTCAGCACCGGTAAAATGTGCCAAGGCTTCTTCAAGTGCCTGATGGGGCATCATATGACCATTGACAACATGGGAACCGCCTGAGCCAATTCCCCATTTAGCAGCAGCTTCGCAGACAGCTTTCTGGATGGCAGGATGGGATGCCAGTCCCAGGTAATCGTTGCTGCAAAATGCCAGCAGTGGTTTTCCTTCAACGGATATATGGGTGCCGCAACTTGTTTTGAGTGTTCTCCGTGTACGCAGCAAATGATCGTCTGCCAGACCAGCCAGTTGGGATTCCAGTTCTTTCCAGATCATGCCTTTTGCCTGATAAATCTTAAAGATATTTCAAGGGTGAATGATACGCTCTTGGAGCAGTGGTGGCGCATCTGGGTACATTTCGACCAGCGTTGAAACACGTGTCCCATAATCCTTTGATTGGATACAGACAGCGGAGAGCAGTTTTTCCCATTCATAGGGAATGCCTGTTTCCGGCAGCAGTTCATCATCAGCTGTCTGCGTATCGGAAAGCATTTCAAAATAGGCATCTTTCTGTGCATCCTGATTGACCAGTTCTGAAAACCGCTGGCGTGTTATCAGCAGCTTCGGCCAGGGGGTATCCAACAATGCATTGGAGATACCGTAAATCCCCGGTTTGAGCAGCTTGCCGTTTAATGGATTGTCTTGTCCAAGATTCGAGTACCAGATCAATTTCTGTTCTATGCCAATTGTTCCAACCAACAGATTGAATCCGTTATACAGATGGTCTTTCTGTTTCAATGCTTCAATGTAGTTTTCTGGCAATTCAGGGGAAGCCAGGAAGCCACTGACGAGCAGTCCACGGGTCAACGCATCAGCCCTGAACTGGTCTGGTGCCCTGACATTTGTCAGTGCGGCAAAACGGTATCCCTGATTTTGAGTGTCTTGGGCAATACCCAGCCAAGTACCACCACCTTTCAGATCTCTGCCTGCATAAATCTGTGGGATATCTTGCCAATGATGCGCAGCCAAGGCAGGGCGAGCATAAAACTCATCCCTGTTTGATGCGGCAATCAGCGGCTTTTCTGCTTTGACCCGCCATCCAAAAACAATCAGGCACATGGATAAACATCCTATAAATGGCTTTATAGGATTCTAATTAAATCTATAACATATTGTTTTATAATGAAAAACAATATTATTAAAAACTGAATATATACGAAGCAGGAAAAGCTGTATCGAAAAACAGCTTGTATTTTTTCCCGTTTTTACCAACCACTTGAGAATCCCTATTTTGACGGCCTCCCCAGCATGAATGCTGGATATTCCTACCGGGGCAGTTGCAACCCCTTGCTCGGTGGGTTCCTGCTTCATCGAGACTGCCCAGAGGATTCAGAGCTTGATTTTTGCCTCATATTCCCATACTGGGGAATTTTACGGCTACGAACCAACCTCATATTCCCCCAGGTCTCACGGACTCTCCACAGGCTGACACGGCACGCCCTGCCGTCGAGAGGAATTTTAACACAACAACAACTCCTTATATCCCCGCCTTCAAGGGGTTTTACAGAGCATTCTGATAAAACCCGTTTTATGATGTTTGGCAAGAACACTGACCGTATGTACAGCTGCCACTCTCTTTGAAATCTGTGGAAGATGCGTCCAGCAGTGAGAAAGCTTCTTTCAATGTTGGAATCTGACCTGACATAACAATCTTTCCATCAATGGCGATAGTTGGTGTGGATATAACGCCTGCCTGCATCATGGCGATGGGGTCAGTGATTTTCTCAAGCACGATATTGACAGAATCCGAGCGTGATTTTTTAGCCTTGGCAAGAACATCATAGACAGCTTTGCAACGGGCACAACCTGGACCAAAAATCTGAATCAGCATTTTAAATTCTCCTATATTATGAAATGAACGGTTGGATGGTGTTCAACAGCCATCCAATTAGAGTGAACAGGACAATCAAAATCCCTGCAAAAAGAGCCAGCAATGTTTTCCTCATTACCTGTCCTAGCATCAGGAATTCTGGCAGGCTTGCTGCAACGGTGCTCATGGTGAATGCCAGGGTTGTACCTAAAGGAAGACCCTTTGCTAAAAGGGATGCCATGACAGGAACGATACCTGTGACATTTGTATAAAGAGGAATCCCAACAGCAACGGCGACTGGAACTGTCCACCAGTTACCTGATGCCAGGTTTTCTGAAAACCAGGCATCAGGCACAAAACCATGAAGAGCAGCACCGATGCCAACGCCGACGATTATCCAAATTGCCGTACGTTTCAAGATGTCTTTCAGTTCCTGCAAGGCAAATTGATGACGCATTTTGAAGGATACTCTGGCAGGATCATTTTGTTGGATTTGTGGTCGGATGTTTTTGGCAATCGCCTCACGGATAAAAGGCTGAAGCCAACGTTCTGCTTTCAGCATATCCAAAAGGAATCCACCGATGATGCCTGCTATCATCCCAATGAAAATATAAATCAGTGTCAGTTTCCATCCGAGGATTTCCCATAAGACAACCACCGCAACCTCATTGATGATTGGTGATGTGATGAGAAAAGACATTGTGATACCTAATGGAATGCCTGCTGTTGTGAAACCAAGGAACAGCGGGATACTTGAACAGGAACAGAATGGCGTCACTGCTCCGAAAACGCTGCCTGCCGCATAGCCGAAAAAGCGATTAATGCCAATCAGCCTGTCTCGGATTCTTTCCGCATTAAGGCTTGCCCTGAGCCATGACAGCGTATAGACCATACCTGTCAGCAGCAGAAAGATTTTGCTGGTGTCATAGAGGAAAAAAATCAAAGCCTCTGCCAATGCTGATCCTGCATTGAAGTTGAAAACATCGATGACCAACCATCTAGCAGTAGGCTCGATTTTCCAATATATCAGTCCTCCAGTTGCTAACAATAGGAGTGCTTTGATGGAAACTTTGA
>JBJEXA010000175.1:0-9076 GCA_051885335.1 Oxalobacter sp.
GATACCGAGGAAAAGCTGCACTACCCGGTTAGGGTATTTTTCTTGTGTAGCCATATCTACTCTCCTATTTGTGTTTTTCAGACACATTCATCATCTACGGATGTATCCCCGTTTTATTTAATAATGATGAAACTTGCTACAGTAATAAAAAACGCAATTTTCTGCTTTTTTTACCTGATTGCTCGATCATTTTGAAAGAACTCGTCCTTTGTGACCATGACCAAAGTCAAGATTCCTTATTTATATTGCTTATTTATCCTGTTTTTTTCATTCCTTTTGATACCGGTTTTTTCTTTTCCAGAAACAAACCTGATTTTTTAAAGCTTTCAGTGTTTCCTTCCCAGCATCCTTTCCAATGTACGACTTCGGGCAAGCATCCTGTGATGCCTGCCACTGCCGATCGGACCATGCCCGTCCTGGGCAGAAACATCAAACACGGCTTCCTTTCCATCGAAAAGGATCAGTTCAGCACGAACTTTCACCGTCATGCCTATGGGAGTCATCGCATCATGCACCAGTTCGATGCCCGTTCCAATGGATTCCCAACCTTCGGGCAGGTTGGCATCAAGGATTTCCTGTGCGGCTGCTTCCATCAAGGCAACTAGGGCAGGTGTTGCCAGTATCCGCCTTTTGCCACTGCCCATATGCAGGGCAGACTGTATCTCCGTAATCTTGACACTGGTTTCAAACACCAGTCCAGGCTTTAAAACAGGTTTTTCTCTTTCCTTTAGCATCTTCTTTCTCCAATGGGATAAACCTGACGGCTTCAAGACTGAAAATGGGGAAAATCCCTGCAACGGCAAGATATTTTTTCCTGATGTCTGCTGCAACAGGTGTCAGAAGGAAGGCATCACAGCAGTCCGCAGGAGATTGGTGGTACCACAAGAACCAAATGGCATCCCACCGACAATTGTCAGGCTGTCGCCTGGACCTGCAAACCCTTCTTCATAAGCTGTCCGACAAGCAGCATCCACCATATCATTTACATCATGGATGCTATGGTCAAGCAATGTCGAATGGACACCCCAAGCGAGTGACAACCGTCTAGCGGTCTGTAGATACGGGGTAATGCTGAGAATCGGTGCGTCAGGCCTGCCACGAGCTGTACGCAAGCTGGTGGAACCGGTTTCCGTATAGGTAACGTTGACAGCAGCTTTGATGTCCTTTGAAACAGAACGCATGGCAAGGCAGATGGCATCACTGTCTATTTCCTGCTTGATTTCCTGCTGGACATTGATCATCTGGCTGTAAAGCGGATCACTCTCAACCTCAACAATGATACGGTTCATCATGGAAACCGCTTCCACAGGATAGGCCCCGCTGGCGGATTCTGCTGAGAGCATCACAGCATCAGCCCCTTCATAAATGGCGGTTGCCACATCTGATGCTTCCGCTCGGGTCGGTGTTGGCGCCCCAATCATGGATTCCAGCATCTGGGTTGCGACAATTGTCGGCTTGCCATGCTGACGGCAGCTCCGGATAATGCGGATCTGAGCTCCCGGCACCTTTTCTGGAGGCAACTCAACACCTAGATCACCACGGGCAACCATCACGGCATCCGAATCCCTGACAATGGCTTCGAGATGATCCATGGCAGAGGGTTTTTCCAGTTTGGTCATTAAAAGAGCCCTACCTGCAATTATCTTACGAGCTTCAACAAGATCTTCCGGGCGTTGGACAAATGAAAGCGCCACCCAATCCACCCCTAGTGACAAGGCAAATTCAAGATCACGCCGGTCTTTCTCTGTCAGGATGGGAATCGGCAGGACAACATCAGGGACATTCAGGCCTTTACGGTTGGAAAGCACTCCGCCCGTTTCCACACAGGTGCGTATCTCATCATCCGTACTCCGGATGACTTTCATCCGGATCTTGCCATCATCCAATGAAATGCCATGCCCCTGATCCATAATGCCGAAAAGCTCTGGATGTGGCAGGCAGACCCGATTGGCATCCCCCGGCGCAGGATTCCTGTCAAAGACAAATTCGCTACCAGTCGAGACATGTATCTTGCCTTCCCCAAAAGTACCGATACGAAGCTTGGGACCCTGCAGGTCAGCCAAGATGGCAATCGGCCGTCCAACCAGTCTTTCAACTTCCCGAACAGCCTCATGGCGTTTCCGATGGTCTTCCTGGGTTCCATGACTGAAATTGAAGCGGAAAACATCCACTCCAGCTTCAAACAATGCCAAGATCATCTCTTTGCTCGAACTGGCAGGTCCTAGTGTCGCTACAATCTTTGCCTTACGTTGGCGCCTCATGGTTTCCCCCTCCCCTGCTTTATGGATTACAGGATCAGGATGGCACGAAAATCGTTGACATTGGTACGGGTCGGTGTCGTGACAATGAGATCATCCAATGCCTCAAAGAACCCATAGCCATCATTGTTTTCAAGCATCTTCAATGGACGCAGGCCTTTAGCTTCTGCCCGAGCAATGGAATCCGGGGTATAGACCGCACCGGCATTGTCCTCGGAACCGTCTATGCCATCGGTATCGCAGGCGACAGCATAGATATTTTCTGCACCATTCAAAGAAATCGCAAGACTGAGCAGGAATTCTGCATTCCGCCCACCTCGGCCATTGCCACGGACGGTCACAGTAGTTTCTCCGCCTGACAGGATGACACATGGTTTGGCAAACGGCTGTCCCTTCCCGGCAACCTGCAATGCCATGGCAGCATGCATTTTGGCGATATCCCGGGATTCCCCTTCAATACAGTCAGAAAGGATGTAAGGCATGATGCCCTTAGAACGCGCCAATGCAGCCGCTGCTTCCAATGCATCCTGGGCCGTTGCAATGATATGGCTTTCATGGGTTGCAAAAATGGGATTATCCGGTTTTACCGATTCCCCTTTGCCGTTTTCCAGATACTGAATGATATGTTCTGGCACCTCAATCTGGTATTTCTTCATGATTGCCAGAGCATCTTCACAGGTCGTCGGATCCGGTAGAGTCGGTCCACTGGCGATGATACCAGGATCGTCCCCAGGGATATCAGAAATCAGCAGGGTCACAACTTTTGCCGGTGCACAGGCAAGCGCCAGACGACCGCCTTTAATACCGGAAAGGTGCTTACGGACACAGTTCATTTCAGCGATGTTGGCACCGCTTCTGAGCAGCTGGCGGTTGATGGACTGTTTTTCTTCTAGGGTGATGCCATCACCCGGTAATGCCAACAGGGCTGAACCACCACCTGAAATCAGGCACAGGACTAGGTCTTTCTCTGTCATTCCCTTGACCATATCCATAATGCGTCCTGCAGCTGCCCGACCGGCTGCATCAGGCACCGGATGGGCTGCCTCGACAACTTCAATGCGCTTGCAAGGCATGCCGTGGTCATAACGGGTGACAACCAGACCGCTGAGGTCTCCTTCCCAATTGTCTTCAACAGCTTTCGCCATGGCAGCAGCACCCTTACCGGCACCGATGACAATGGTTCTGCCGCCTTCTACAGGTTTTGGCAAATATTGCGGCAGGCATTTCTCTGCGCTGACGGCTGATACAGCACTGGTGAACAGATCTTTCAGCAACTGTTTTGGATTATCGACTGACATATACACATCCTGAATGAAAAAAGCCACCAAACGCCTGCAGAACCCCGGTTCGCGGAACTGTTCCACATGCCATTCGATGGCTTCTGTATGACTGGTATCAGATCAGGTGTAACAAATGCTTACCTAACCTTCATCACACTTAAAATCAAGCTTTCGCAATTTCGTGGTCGGCCATCATTTCCAGTGCGCGGCACATTGCGGAATGATCACTGCCGCTCAAGCCGTGAGCTGCACAGGAGTTGAACAGTTCCTGTGCTGTCGCGGTATTAGGCAGGCTGATGCCCAGAGATTTAGCACCCTGCAATGCCAGGTTCAAGTCTTTCTGATGCAGATTGATACGGAAACCTGGGTTGAAAGTCCGTTTGACCATGCGTTCACCATGAACTTCCAGGATACGGGAAGAAGCAAAACCACCCATCAGTGCCTGACGGACCTTAGCTGGATCTGCGCCCGCCTTGGAAGCAAACAGCAATGCTTCAGAAACGGCTTCAATCGTCAGTGCGACGATGATTTGGTTGGCAACCTTACAGGTCTGACCAGCACCATTGTCACCGACCAAAGTGATATTCTTACCCATCAACTGAAACAGTGGTTTGACCTTGTTGAAAGTTTCCTCCTTACCGCCAATCATGAAGGACAGGGACCCTTCATAAGCACCGACCTGGCCGCCGGAAACCGGAGCATCCAGATATTCGCAGCCCAGATCATTGACCTTCTTAGCGAATTCTTTGGTACTGATGGGGGAAATGGAGCTCATATCGACAACAATCTTGCCTGCAGACAGCCCTTCCGCAACACCACCTGCATTGAACAAGACAGCTTCAACATCTGGGGTGTCTGGAACCATGATAAAGACGATATCGGATTTCTGTGCGACTTCCTTACCGTTCGCACACTGGATGGCACCGCCTTTAGCCAGTTCTTCAGGAATATCTTTCCTGTCGTTGACATACAGAGTATTGCCAGCTTTCTGCAGGTTGAGAGCCATCGGGGTACCCATGATACCCAGACCGATAAAACCAAGATTTGCCATTGTTTAATTCTCCAAATGAGTTTCTTAAATTGTTCTTAAATTACCTAACGGTCATTCAACATCATATTCTTTCAGCCATTTCAGTCCTTCAACCGTTGTAGTTGCTGGACGGTATTCACAGCCGATATAGCCATCGTAGCCGATTTCATCAAGGAGCTTGAACAGGAAATGGTAGTTGATTTCACCAGTACCTGGTTCATGGCGATTTGGCAGGTCAGCCAGCTGCATATGCTTAATCAGTGGCAGGTTTGCCTTGATGGTATTGGCCAACTCACCCTCCATACGCTGCATATGATAGATGTCATACTGGATGAACAGATTATCAGAGCCAACTTCCTTGATGATATCAACAGCCTGCTGGGTCCTGTTCAGATAAGCATTCTTCATATCAATGGTATTGACAGGTTCCGTAACCAAACGGATACCTTCTGCTTTCAGGGCTGCCGCGGCAAATTTCAGGTTGGCAACAAAAGTTGCGCGCTGCCTGTCTTCAGACAAACCTGGCAGGGTTGGACCAGACAAAGCGTTGACTTGAGGAACACCCAATGCCTTTGCATACTGGATAGCCTTACCAACACCATCCTGGAATTCACCGACACGGTCAGGATGGGAAGCAATACCCCGATCACCAGCAGCCCAATTACCAGATGGCAGATTGTGCAGGACCAGTTTCAGATTGTTTTTCTGCAGCCTTTCGCCGATTTCCTCAACAGGATTGTCATATGGGAACAAGAATTCAACTGCCTTGAAGCCCGCCTTGGCTGCAGCCTCAAAACGGTCTAAGAAAGGCACTTCATTGAAGAGCATGGACAAGTTAGCGGCTACTTTTGCCATTTGTTTTTCTCCTTGTAGATATTTCTTTCTATAAATAACTGCTTATTCTGTGACATCCAGGGCTGTACCCCATTCGTTGATCTTGTCGAGATTGCCTCCCATCGGCACATTGGTCACACGTTCCATGATGCACTCGACAACCACCGGCACTTGGAATTCCTTCATCAGTTCACGCGCCTTGGTCAGTGCAGGAATGATTTCATCCGGTTTATGACAACGGATTGCCTTACAGCCCATCCCCTCTGCGATTTTAACAAAGTCCATACCGTATTCACCGATTTCCGGAGAATTGATATTGTCATAAGACAGCTGCACACAGTAGTCTAGGTTATTGAAGCCCAGCTGTCCCTGGCGAATCAATCCAAGATAGGCGTTATTGACGACAACATGGATATAAGGCAATTTGAACTGCGCGCCAACCGCCAGCTCTTCAATATGGAACATGAAGTCGAAATCGCCGGAAATCGCACAGATGTCAGCATCCGGCAATGCCGAACGGACACCTAAGGTCGCCGGAACAGTCCAACCCAATGGCCCCGCCTGACCACAGTCAATCCATCCACGTGGCTGATAGACCTTCAGGGTCTGGACTGCAGAAATCTGAGACAGACCGATGGCACAGACATAGTGGACATCGCGACCAAAGAAATTGTTCATTTCGTGCCATACACGCTGATACTTCATCGGAACTTCATCCCAATCCGTCTTACGCAACATGGTACGTTTACGTTTCAGGCAGTCAGCGGCCCAGGCGGAACGGTCTTTGAGCTTGCCTGCCGCTTTCCATTGCTTAGCCAATGCAACCAACTGTTCCAGCGCCGCCTTCGCATCGGAAACAACACCATAATCCGGCGGGAAGACTTTCCCAATCTGGGTCGGTTCAATATCAATATGAACGAACTTGCGGCCGTTCCGATAGGTTGCCAGACCGCCAGTGTGACGGTTTGCCCATCGGTTGCCGATACCCAGGACAAAATCAGACTGCAGGAATGAGGCATTTGCATAACGGTGATGGGTCTGGATACCAACCATTCCGGCATTCAAGTCATGGTCATCAGGAATCGTACCCCAACCCATCATGGTCGGTATAACCGGTGTTCCCAAGATTTCCGCCAATTCCACCAGCAATGGTGAAGCATCTGCCAGAATCACGCCGCCACCGGAGATGATCATCGGCCTTTCAGACTCATTCAGCATTGTCAGCACTTTTTCAATCTGTGCCGGGGTTGCACTTGGCTTATCAACTGCCAAGGGCGCATAAGTATCCGGATCAAACTCAATCTCACCCAATTGGACATCCATTGGCAGGTCAATCAGGCAAGGTCCCGGACGGCCGGTACGCATCAGATAAAAGGCTTTCTGCAAAACCCAAGGAACCAGATCCGGTTCACGAACAGTAACCGCCATCTTGGTGACAGGACGGGCAATGTTTTCGATATCGACTGCCTGGAAATCTTCCTTATAAAGGACAGAACGGGGAACCTGACCAGTGATTGCCAAAATAGGAATAGAGTCTGCGATTGCAGAATACAGGCTGGTAACCATATCAGTTGCGGCAGGACCGGAAGTACAGATACCAACACCGATGTTGCCCTGTTTCGCACGGGAATATCCTTCCGCCATGTGACCGATAGCATTGCCATGACGTGCCAAGGTATGCTTCAAGGTTCCATGTTTCTTCAGTCCTGCATATACTGGATTGATCCCTGCGCCAGGAATCCCGAACACCTGGGTAACACCTTCTTTTTCAAGTACATAGACAGCCGCTTCGGCTGCGGTCATTTTTGCCATGAAGCACCTCCCGAATGAGACAGTTCAGATTTATCGTATTAAGCCTGCATTATAGATGATTTTGCCATCCTGCAAGATACTGGAGATATGAAAAAACATGCCTGCTGCCTATCCACAGCATATCCTGCCAAAGCTCCATCCTGTTTACGGTTGCTGTTCTGATGACAGAAGAAACACTCAATCCATACCACCAGAGAACTCACCCGACAAACAATATTTTGAACAATATAGTATTTTAACATCAAGCCGCTTTCCGCCACAGGAAAACCTTCCCTTTTTTCCAGGATTGTTGACTCATGACAAGTCCATGGGATTCTCAAAAACAGCCCTTATACCGGCAAAAAAAATACCCTCCCATATCAAACAGGAGGGTATCTGTGCCATACCGATGGAAAACATTACAGACTGTCACCAAAGTCTTCACGGAACTTCGCAACCAGTTTCTGCGGCCAATCGGAAGTTGGTGCCAGACGGCCGACAAAGAAACGCAGGACGGGGGGTTCTTCGACAAACCTGAGACCGCCAATCAGGTTACGGTTCTTGTACAGCCATTCAATGCGATCTTCCAGGTATTTGGTCTGGGACAGCGTAAACACGCGGCGTGGGAACGCCAGACGCAGCAATTCGACTTCTGCCGGAACTTCAGTGCCGTCCGGCTCACGCTCCATGGAAACCGTACCACGTTCCATGCCACGGACACCACCAGCAATATACATAGCGGCTGTCAAAGCACCTGCCGGATATTCATGGGAAGACAGGTGAGGCAGGAAACCACGGGCATCCAAGTGAGCTCCCAAGCCTCCTGGCGGCGTGATGACAGGGATTCCCTTTGCATCCAACCGTTCCACCAGATACTTAATAAATTCTGGAGAATGACGGATCATATTGAAGTCGGTCGCTTCACGCAGACCAACCGCCATCGCTTCGATTTCACGGACAGACATCCCACCATAGGTCAGGAACCCTTCAAACAGTGGGATCAAGTCACGCATCTTCAGATACAGTTCCTCATTATTGGTTGCAATACCACCACCACGGGAACAGCAGATTTTACGGGCAGAGAAATAGACAATATCAGACAGGTCACACAGGATACGCAAGATTTCAGCAGGATCCTTGTCCTTAAACTCTTCTTCACGGGTCTTGTTGAAATACATGTTTTCGCAGACCAGGGAAATATCCAGGACCAGCGGGATACCGTACTTGTCGCAGACCTTGCGGACTTCACGCATGTTGGCGATGGAGAATGGCTGCCCACCAATCAGGTTGGTACCAGCCTCCATACGGATGAAAGGAATCTTCTCAGCGCCGTTTTCCTCAATACAGGCAACCAGTTTCTCAATGTTCATGTTGCCCTTGAATGGATGATCGGATTTGACCTGCCCTGCAACATCATAGAAGAACTCTTCGACCCGACCACCCGCATACATAATCAACGCTTTGGTCGTCGTGAAATGGAAATTCATCGGCACAATAGAGCCTTCCTTCACAAAAGCTTTTGCCAGGATATGTTCCGCAGCACGTCCCTGATGGGCAGGCAGGAAATATTTTGTCCCCAAAACTTCTTCAACAGCTTCTTTCAGTCGGTTGAAAGACTCAGAGCCTGCATAGGCATCGTCAGCAATCATCATCGCTGCCAGCTGTCGGTCAGACATGGCATTAGTACCACTGTCAGTCAGCATATCCATGAAGACATCACGGTTGTTCAGCAGGAATGAATTGTAGCCCGCTTCTTCAATAGCTTTCAGGCGTTCTTCAACTGGGAGCAGATTCAGTTTCTGAACGATACGCACTTTGTGCATTTCGAGAGGAATGAATTCCCCACTGGAAATCTTGATTTGATTGGACATAGGAATCCCGAT
>JBJEXA010000176.1:0-9064 GCA_051885335.1 Oxalobacter sp.
GTGGAAGTCGAAGGCAGTGAATTTGAGATTCCTGCTGATATGGTGTTGCTGGCCATGGGATTTTCGGGCCCCGCCGCTTCTGTTTTGGAGGCATTTGGTGTCAGGAAAAGCCGGACTGGTACCATCTTGTCCGATAACGAAGGGGAAAAACGTTTCCAGACATCGGTCGACAAGGTTTTTGCTGCAGGTGATGCCCGTAGGGGGCAGTCATTGGTTGTCTGGGCAATCCATGAGGGGCGCGCATGTGCAGAAGCCGTTGACAGTTGGTTGATGGCTTCCTGATTGTCTGTAAACACAGGATGCCGATTTTTTCTGAATGCCTGCTAGATGCTTTTTCCGCCGCTTGCTGATATATTGTCTGGATTGATGTATATTAGCGGTGTCAGAGATTAATTTTTCAACAGCTTCCAAGGGATTGAAGCCCTGTTGATGTGAGGTCAATACCATGAAGATTGAAGGCAGTATTGTAGCAATGGTCACACCTATGAATGAGGATGGTAGCGTCGATTTTGATGGCACGCGCAGATTTGTAGACTGGCTAATTGCTGAAGGTACAGATGCATTGTCTGTTGTTGGTACGACAGGCGAATCGCCGACACTAAGCGTTGAAGAGCATGCGGAGATGATCCGTGTGACCTGTGAACAGGTTGCCGGACGGGTGCCTGTAGTTGCCGGTGCTGGTGCCAATTCCACAGCAGAAGCCATTGAATTGTCCAAGCATGCCAAACGTTATGGTGCTGATGCCACCTTGCAGGTTGTCCCTTATTACAACAAGCCGACCCAAGAAGGGATGTACCGGCATTTCAGAGCTATTGCAGAAGCGGTGGATATTCCGATCGTGCTTTACAATGTTCCCGGTAGGACAGTTGCAGATATGTCTAACGAAACCATTCTGCGATTGGCGGAAATCCCCAATATCGTTGCTGTGAAGGACGCAACGGGCAATATTGCCCGGGGGTTGGATCTGCTGAATCGTATTCCGGAAGGGTTCCAAGTTTTTTCCGGTGATGATCCGACCGCAGTTTCCTTGATGCTGGCAGGAGCAAGCGGCAACATTACGGTTGTCGGTAATGTTGCTCCTAAGAAAATGCACCTGATGTGCCGTGCCGCATTGGCGGGGGATGTTGCGACGGCCATACGCCTGAGTCGTGAACTGCTACCATTAAGCCAGAAATTGTTTATTGAAGCCAATCCGATTCCTGTTAAATGGGCATTGAGTCAGATGGGGGTTGTTCCGCCTGGCATCCGTCTGCCTCTGGTACCGCTTTCTGAAAGCAGCAAAGAGACCGTCAGGAAGGCGATGCGTGTTGGTGGCATTCAGATTTGATGGGTTTCTGTATTCATTTGCCTGCTGGTTTGAGACAAATATATGTTGATCAGTAAAAAAATCAGTACTGTTATTATCGGTACTGTAGTTGTCTTGTCTTTGACATCATGCAGTTCATTTGAAGAGCTGCTTGATTCAGACCGTATTGACTATAAGAGTGACAGTGCTGCCAAGAAACCAGGCAGAAGACTTGAGATTCCACCAGACCTGACCCAGCTTCAACGCGATAACCGTTTTATGATTCCTGACAGCAATGGGATTGTTACAGCTTCTGATTACAACCAGCAACGCAGGGAAATGGAAAATGGGTTGTCTTCTTCTTCCGATGCGGCTTCGTTGGGGTCTGTGGCACCGAATCAGGCAAAGGATATCCATATTGAGCGCTTGGGCAATCAGCGGTGGTTGGTGGTCAACCGTTCACCTGAGACTTTGTGGAATCCAATCCGTGATTTCTGGCAGGATAATGGTTTCCTGATCAATATTGATTCTCCTGAAACAGGGATTATGGAGACAGATTGGGCAGAGAACCGGGCAAAGATTCCACAGGACTTTATCCGCAGTACATTGGGCAAACTGTTTGATTCTCTGTATTCAACTGGTGAGCGAGACAAGTTTAGAACCCGTCTGGAACGTGGAACAGATGGTTCAACAGAAATCTACATCAGCCATCGGGGAGCAGAAGAAGAACTGCAGGGGACTTACCAAGAAAGCACTGTTTGGACAGCAAGACCATCTGATCCTGAACTGGAGGCAGAGTTTCTTGCCCGTCTTCTGGTCTATCTAAGTGATATGGACAAGAAAGAAGAGAAACGGGCTCGTGCAATTGCGGAGAAGAAGACTGTACAGGTTGTTTCCAAGGCAGCCATGGTTACGGAAAATGGGATATCTAAGGTGGTTGTTGATGAGTCCTTTGACCGGGCATGGCGCAGGGTTGGTTTGGCACTTGATCATGTCGGTTTTACAGTTGAAGATAGGGACCGTTCTGCTGGTTTGTATTATGTCCGTTATGTTGATCAGGATGCAGAAGCAAAGCTTACACCAGAAAATCAGAAAGGTTGGTTCAGTGGCTGGTTCTCTTCTTCCAGTAAAGACAAACATATCGATAAGTATCAGATTTCCGTTCGAGAAATCGCAGGCAGGTCGGAGATTGTGGTGCTGGATGACAAGGGGCAGCTGGAGACCTCATCCATTGCCAAAAAAATTGTCTCCCTGTTATATGGTCAGTTGAAATAACGGTGTTGAGACTGACGAGTCTGGGCAGTGGCAGTAAAGGCAATTCCCTGCTGGTTGCTTCTGTTAATGACGTACATGGGACCACAGTTATGTTTGACTGTGGTTTTGGTATCCGCGATATTCATCAACGCCTTAAACGTGCAGGTTGTCCCCCAGAAGCATTGACCGCGGTTTTTGTCACTCACGAACATAGCGACCATGCCGGTGGTATCCTGCCATTGGCAAAACGTTATGGTATTCCTGTCTGGATGAGTAGCGGGACATTCCAGGGCATGGGGAAAGATTTTTCAGATGTTGATCTGAATTTCTGTCGTGATGGGGATTGTATCGAGATCGGCAGTCTAAGAATAACTGCTTTTACGACTTCACATGATGCTCGGGAGCCATTGCAGTTTCATCTGACAGATGGTGTATCCAAGATAGGGATGCTGACCGACACTGGTCAAGTAACACCGCATATCTTGCGAGAACTCTCTGCTTGCCACCTGCTGTTCCTAGAGTGTAATTATGATGAAGGCTTGCTGAAGACATCCATTTATCCAGAACATCTGAAACGGCGGATTAAGAGTGTTTATGGCCATCTTTCTAATGATGCCGCTGCCAGTTTTTTGAGGGATATTGACCGTTCATGCCTTCAAACAGTGATTGCATCCCATCTAAGTCAGAACAATAATCTGGTTGAATATGCCAGGAAGGCCATTGAGGAAGCTGTTTCTGGATATGGAATACAAGTCATGGTGGCAGACCAAGAGAATGGTATCGGCTGGATTGATATCTGATATGGCTGCTTTGTGGAAAGTCTTCTAGTAGCCGAAGTCTGTTATCCTTTGTTGTTTTTTATGGTTTTCTGGAAGCCGATGGTATTCCTGTCTTGAGGTCAACCGGTGGTGTCCGTTCATCTGTGGCGATAGGTGCGGCTGCCTTGGAATCAATGGGAACTGTTTTCCTGCTGTTTTGGGTGGTAGAAGTACTAGGGTTCTTCTCTGCAGGAGAAGGGGAAGGCTTGTCACAGGCTGTCAAAATCAGTACCAGCAGGCTGGCAAGGAACAGATTTTTTTTCATGGTCTTTTTAATCAATCTGCAGTCAGGATGCCTGTCTGCCTAAGAGAGAATTATAGTGGTTTTAGACGGGTAGTAAAAAGCCAACCCAAAAGGTTGGCTTTTCTTTTTCCGGTAAAAACCAGATTATTTTGCAGCAGAAGCAGCAGGCGCAGAAGCGGCTGGAGCGGATGCAGCAGCAGAAGCAGCAGGTGCTGCAGAAGCGGCTGGAGCGGATGCAGCATCGGAAGCAGCAGGAGCAGAAGCAGCTGGCTGAGAGCCAGAAGCAGCTGGCTGAGAGCCTTTAGGAGCTTCACCAATCTTACATGCAGTCAGAGCCAGAGCCATCAGGCCAGCGATGAACAGAGATTTTTTCATTTTGTCGTCCTTAATAAAAAGATCAGATAAATGTATCTGTAGTAATTACTGGGTTTTTAGAAAACTGTCAACTTCATGTCCCAAAACCATGACCTTGACGGCTCTCTAGTAAGAATGATTATAGCGAGTTTTTCTCGATTGTCTTTGACGTTTTTGTTGGGAATTTCATAAATTTTGCAATATTACGACAATTCTTGAAATTTTGTCTGGTATAAAAATCTATAGAAACAAATAAATGTTTTAAATAAACCTGAATATTTGTAAAAAGTCTACCTTTAGGTAAATGCGGTGTTGTTTTTTGCAGAAAAGAGGGAATTCTCGATGCCAAGGACGGTTTAACAATTCAGGAACAGCAAAAAGAGTTCAAAGGAATACAAACTATTTCCACCGTTTACGGGAAATCATCTACTACCGAAATGAGGAAGCAGGTTTGTTTGAAGGTGAGGTTGAGGCAGATGAAAGCTACTTTGGCGGTCAGCGCAAAAGTAGGCGTGGGCATAGTGCAGCAGGGAAAGTTCCCGTTCTCGGGCTGCTGAAACGCAATGGGAAGGTCTATATGATGATACCTGACAGCAGGAGCC
This sequence comes from Oxalobacter sp., assembly GCA_051885335.1. GTDB lineage: Bacteria > Pseudomonadota > Gammaproteobacteria > Burkholderiales > Burkholderiaceae_D > Oxalobacter. The sequence goes on from JBJEXA010000176.1 coordinate 4,558, forward strand.
AGACACTGGTTTCCATCATACGAGAGAAGGTAAAGCCAGACAGTATCATCTACACGGATGCTTACAAAAGTTATGATGTCTTGGACTCATCGGAATTCAGGCATTTCCGGATCAACCACAGCCAGAGCTTTGCTGATAAGATGAACCACATAAATGGTATAGAGAATTTCTGGAGCCAGGCGAAACGCCGTCTGAATCAGTTCAATGGCGTTCCGAGGAACCATTTCCACCTGTTTTTGAAGGAGAGTGAATGGCGTTTTAATCACAGTGATCCATTGTTCTGATTGAGGCGGTTAAGACAATGGGTTAGAAAAGAAATGCCTTAGTTATCTAGGACAGCCACAAAATAAAAAAAGCTGACCTTGAAAGTCAGCTTTTTTCTATGAGAAATAAGATTATTTCTTAGGTGCTTCAGGAGCAGGTGCAGCAGGAGCGGATGCAGCAGCAGAGCCAGCAGGAGCAGATGCAACAGCAGAGCCAGCAGGAGCAGAAGCAGCAGGAGCGGATGCAGAAGCAGCAGGAGCGGATGCAGAAGCAGCAGCAGCAGAACCGGAAGCGGCAGGAGCAGGTTTCTTACCACAAGCGGTCAGTGCCAGAGCCATCAAACCTGCAATCAGTAAAGTCTTTTTCATTTGAGATCCTTTTTAAATTGATAAAGTCAGTTGATGGAAAAACATATCCATAGAAATCATCCAGTTTCCAGAACGAATGGCTAGGATGAATCCCTACTAGAACGATTATAATCATTTTTACCGGTTTGTCTTTGAGGAGACTGAAAAGGGAATGGATATTTGCAAAACAGCAACAGTGATTAAGTTACCTGCTGTTTCAAGAATGTTGGAAATGGCTGCTGCGGGGGCATAGAAAGACTACTCAGCTGAGAGTGAAGCTCGGTTGAGAAGAGGACAGGATAAGAAAAAAAGCCTATAACGATTTCTGAGGATATTTATCAGAGATAGGCAGAAACCCTTTCCCCAGATTGATACAGGCTATCAGGATGTCCCTGAGACTGAGGTTCTTCAGCTCGGTCAGAATACCCAGCTAGAACTTCGCCCCTTCATTCTCAGTCAGTCATAGATCCAGCAGCTCCTTCTTGTCTTGGAGGTTGATGACCAAGACGGTACGGATGGGCTTGTTGACAATCCGCTGACTGTCACGGACCTTCACGACGATGCCGTCTAGTGGTCTGTTCTGCCATTGGCGTCTATGACACTTTCCATGATATGGCTGACCAGTGTTGGGGAGATGTCAACATCGTACATCTCTCTGAGAGTTGCGATGATTTCACGGGTGTCCCCCCCCCTCCCCCCCCTCGCTTCAAAACAATGGGTTAGAGAAGAAATGCCTTAGTTATCTAGGCTAGGACAGCCACAAAATAAAAAAAGCTGACTTTCAAAGTCAGCTTTTTTCTATGAGAAATAAGATTATTTCTTAGGTGCTTCAGGAGCAGGTGCAGCAGGAGCGGATGCAGCAGCAGAAGCAGCAGGAGCAGATGCAACAGCAGAGCCTGCAGGAGCAGAAGCGGCAGGAGCGGATGCAGCATCGGAAGCAGCAGGAGCAGAAGCAGCAGGAGCGGATGCAGCAGCAGAACCGGAAGCAGCAGGAGCTGGTTTCTTACCACAAGCGGTCAGAGCCAAAGCCAACAGACCAGCGATCAATAAAGATTTTTTCATTTTGTAATCCTTGGTTAAATCAGGTTAATTACCGGTAATAATTACTGTCTTATAGAAAACCACCGATACCTTTTTTAAGAGAGCAAATCAGCAGCTATCTCGGGGACGAATTATAGCGTTTTTTTTTTGTGATTCTCTACTGTTCAATAGTGAATTTTATTGAATTTTGCAAGATGGCAACAGATTCAGACGATTCTAAAAGAATGTTGTATAGATTATACAAAGAATGGCTTTTTTATAACAGAAAGGTCGATTGAAAAACAGTTTTTGACAATAGACACATTTTGGTGCCAAGAATGGGAGAAAGATAGGGATGTGAGGAGCATCAGCCAGTGCTTGGGTATGGGTATAATTTTGGATGACCGTGCAGTGGCAGGCAAGGGGAATAGAAAGGAGGTTGATGATATGAAAATTGTCAAGGACAGTGTGGTGACTGTGCAGTATAGTCTGACAGATGCCGAAAACAATCTGATCGATGAAGGACTTGAACCCATTATTTATCTACATGGTGGCTATGATGATATTCTGCCGGTCTTGGAAAAGGCACTGGATGGACAGGAAGTCGGTTACAAAACGCGCGTTCAGGTGGAACCGAAAGATGCTTTCGGAGAATATGATGCCATGTTGGTCCGGGTTGAAGATCGTGACCAATTTCCCGATCCATTGGAAGTGGGCATGCAGTTCGAAGGGATTCCCGAAGATGCTGCACCAAGCGGAGAATCAGTGATTTATCGGGTGGAATCAATCGTGGAAGGCAAGGTGGTTCTTGATGGCAACCATCCGCTGGCAGGCATGGCTTTACGTTTTGAATTGTCAGTTGCAGACGTCCGTCCTGCGACTGACCAGGAAATCCAGCAGGGAGGTATCAATAATTCGGATACATTGACGGTTGAAGGTGATGAGACATTGGAAAATGGAGGACAATACAGAAGTATCATCCTTCAGTAACAGTTTGATTGACAGGTTTTTTGTTGACTGAAGTGAGCCGAACAAAGTAGAATTAAAGATTGCATGGTTTCAGGTATAAGCATGAAGCGGAAACTGATTGTCGGAAACTGGAAAATGAATGGCAGCCTGGCAATGAATACAGAATTGCTTGGCGGCATTCGTTCAGGGCTTTCTGGGATTAGTTGTGATTTAGCTGTCTGTGTGCCGTTTCCCTATCTGGCACAGTGTCAGTTTTTGCTGGAGGAAACAGAGGTTGTCCTCGGTGCGCAGGATGTTTCCTCACATGCTGTTGGTGCTTATACAGGACAGGTATCCACACGCATGCTGTTGGATTTTGGATGCCGTTATGCCATTGTTGGGCATTCAGAGCGTCGTGAATTCTGTGGAGAAACTGATGATGTTGTCGCTGACAAGGTTCAGCGGGCACTGGCTGGTGGATTGACGCCAATCCTCTGTGTCGGCGAGTCTCTGGAAGAAAAAGAGGATGGCAAGACACAAGAAATGGTCGGAAAACAAATCAATGCTGTCTTGAAAGTGCTTGATGACAGGGAAGTCAGTGGCATTGTTGTGGCTTATGAACCTATTTGGGCAATTGGCACTGGCAAAACCCCGACACCGGAAATGGTGGAAGAAGTCCATGCGATGATCCGTAAGATACTGGTTAGCCGGAATGCTGATGCAGGCAGTCATGTCAGAATCCTGTATGGAGGTAGTATGAAACCATCCAATGCAGCAGGGTTCCTAGAGATGCCTGATATTGATGGTGGTTTGATTGGAGGTGCCGCCTTGAAGGCGGAAGATTTCTTGGCGATTGCGAAGCTGGCATCGGTCTGAGATGAAGATAGTGGCCTTTTGAAAGATTAATTGGAATAATGCAGGAAAAACATGCTGTATAGACTCATTCTCGTTGTGCAGGTTATCTCCGCACTGGCAATTATTGTCTTGGTATTGCTCCAACAGGGTAAAGGGGCGGATGCCGGGGCTGCTTTCGGTTCTGGCGGTTCTGGAGCTTCTTCCGGTGTGTTCGGAGCGTCGGGTTCGGGCAACTTCTTGGCAAAGGTTACAGCAGGAGTTGCTGCTGTCTTTTTCCTTGCGACTTTGGCAATGGCTTATTTTGGGCCATACCGTGCGCCTTCCCAGAATGCCGTGATGGAAAAACTGCAGTCTTCCAAGACGCCGGCAAAAGAACAGAAACCTGAAGTGCCGGTTCAGAAAGACATGACGGGTTCTGGGGCTGTTCCAGGTGCTGTGCCGGGTGCCATCCCAGGGGCTTCCTCTCCTAGTGAAAAAGGAGCCTTGGGGACGGTTCCGGAGAAGAAATAAGCGGTTGTTCTTTTTCATAAGGGTTGCTGAAAAGGTCAGTTGTTGCGATAATCCCATCTTCAATGCGGACGTGGTGGAATTGGTAGACACGCTATCTTGAGGGGGTAGTGGCGAAAGCCGTGCGAGTTCAAGTCTCGCCGCCCGCACCAGAATAAGGTTGTGAGCCGAAGGCTCTGGAAGTGCCCCGTTAAGTGGATTGTTGCTTAACGGGGTTTTCAATGGTGGAATCGGTAAGGGCAGGCGTTGCTCATTGGGCAGATTTCTCCACCGATGGTGTTTTCTTCCATGAGCGTTTGCTGATATGGATCATTTTCAGACCATGACGTTCCGATTTTCAAATCTGTTCAGGAAGTTTGGGGAAGGAAAAAAAGGCTCGGGTTGGAAATACGGGCATGTCCTTTGGAACAGGATTGGGCAATGCTGGAATATCCCAACAATCCTGCTGCTGGTGGCTTTGATTGCATCAATCTGGGTATTCAGGAGCTATTGTCTGGAACAACCGCTTGACAGCGCCCGTTTTATGGAAGGATGGGATCTTGAGGAATGGGTTGTCCTTGATGCCC
>JBJEXA010000177.1:0-9052 GCA_051885335.1 Oxalobacter sp.
TGATGAAATCTGGCTTGTTGAGCATCCTCCGGTCTTTACCCTTGGCAAGGCGGCTGATCCTGCCAATATCCTCAATGCTGGTCAGATTCCGGTTGTGAAAACGGACCGGGGCGGGGATGTCACTTATCATGGTCCAGGTCAGGCGGTCATCTATCTGCTGTTTGACCTACGCAGGTGGTTCAACTTCCTCTGGGTGAAAAGGTTTATTGCAGGGATGGAGACGGCCGTCCTGCAGGTCTTGGCCCAACATCAGATACAGGGAGAACGCCATCCGGGTGCCCCCGGCGTTTATGTACCAGCCTGTCAAGACACCAAAATTGCTGCATTGGGACTCAAGATCAACAGTCGTGGACAGACCTACCATGGCCTTGCCTTAAATGTGGATATGGATCTTGCCCCGTTCAGCCAAGTCAATCCTTGCGGTTATCCCGGGTTGGCTGTTACGGATATGAAAACAGAAGGTGCTGTTTGCCAAGTCAAGGATATCCAGTCAGAACTGGTTCAGGCATTGGCCCATCATATCGGCTTTACAGTCGGGGAAGTGCTGTTATGACGGTTACGGAAAAAGCAGTCACCTTGTATCCCAAGCAGAAAGGGGCGGAAAAAACCGGTTGTCTTGCCGTACCGGATGATGCTGATGGGAAGCTGCCAAAACCGCCTTGGCTCCGTGTTCGGGCAGGCAGTCAGATATCCCGGTTTTATCAGGTCAGGAACCTGCTTGATGGTAGCGGGCTTATTACTGTCTGTGACGAGGCAACATGTCCCAATAAGGGGGAATGTTATGGCAGTGGCACAGCGGCTTTCATGATCCTAGGCGACCGGTGTACCCGGCGTTGCCCGTTCTGCGATGTTGCCCATGGCATTCCCTTGCCGCCGGATACCAAGGAACCCGGTACTTTGGCAGAAACAGTTGCCTGGCTTGGGCTTACTCATGTGGTCATCACATCTGTCAATCGGGATGACCTTCCCGATGGGGGCTCTGGCCATTTCATTGCTTGCCAACAGGCAGTCCGGAAACGTGTTCCTGCTGCCCGAATTGAGGTGCTCGTGCCTGATTTCCGTCGGAAGGTTGATGTGGCATTGGATGGTTTTGCAGAGAATCCTCCCGACATTTTCAACCACAACCTTGAGACGGTATCCCGACTTTATCCCATATGCCGTCCCGGTGCCAGTTACCAAGGATCCCTTGACCTGCTCAGTGCGTTTGGGGAACGTTGTCCGGCTGTGCCCCGGAAATCCGGGCTGATGGTTGGACTAGGCGAAACCGATGCGGAAATCATCCAAGCAATGGAAGACCTGTACCTTCATGGAGTACGAATGCTGACCATCGGGCAGTACCTTCAGCCGTCGCGCTATCATCTGACTGTCAAACGTTATGTTCCGCCAGCTGTTTTTGATTGGTACAGGAAACAGGCACTTAATATCGGTTTTGATTTTGTGGCTTCTGCACCGCTGGTGCGTTCCAGTTACCATGCGGGTATCCAGGCAAGGCAGATGTTGGGCGGAAAGCATGAGTCCTGTTGACGTCCTTCCCAGCATGAATGCTGGAGATTCCTACCGGGTTGCAGTTGCAATCCCTCGGCGGGTTCCAGCTTCACCGGGACTGCCCAGAGGATTAAGTGCTTGGTTTTTGCCTCATATTCCCGCACTGGGGAATTTTACGGCTACGAACCAACCTCATATTCCCCCAGGTCTCACGGACTCTCCACAGGCTGACACGGCATGCTCTCAGGGGGGGGTACGGAGCATTCTGATAAAAACTGGAATCTTCCTTTGTTTCAGTTTTTCAGGAGAAATCTGGTTACCGTTTTGAGGCACGTTCCTTCAACGCACGGTTCACCAGACTGTCAAGGACTTTCAAGGTACCATTAATGGCTTCCTGTTCGTTCATGTCTGCTTTGTTACCTTCACTGATGATGGCGGGTGATGTTACGAAACGGCCGTCAACGACTACCATCGGTACCCCATCCACCTTATAGGTGTCCAAGAATCCTGTCCCCTGCTGGCACAGCGATTCGACATAGAAGGAATTGAACATCTCAACGAATTTCAGGCGGTCAATGCCGTTTTCCTCAATCCAGCGGAAAACCTGAACATCGGTCCTGAAAGGATAACGCTGCTCCTGCATCGCCTTGAAAATCTTATGGTGCATGCTGTTTGTCAATTCGCCCATGGCTGCCAGTGTATAAAACATCCGCTGCTGCATGGCCATGCCATCACCGAACCTGACATGCACCCGCCGGAACAGGACCTTGTCCTTGTGCCGCCGTGCCCAGCTGGTGATGGGCAGGTCCAGTGCATAGCAATGGTCGCAGAAATAGCCGAAGAACTCGATGACTTCCACTTTCTTGCCAGCCTCCGCATCCTGCAGGACGGGTAGCATCTGGTAATCCACATTCAGTTGCGGATTTGAAGGTCGGGCAAAGGTTGTTATAGCAAAGGTGCCCAAAAGGAGTATGGCAATGAGCCGTCGGAAGAATGTCATCATGACCTTACCTGATTACCGTGGAGATGATGCCGTTGCTTTTCAGCTTTGCCTGAATAGCGGCAATACTTGACTGTTGATAGGGACCCATCCGGACACGATAAATCCTGTCTGCCCCGGAACCTGTCTGAAGGATTTGTGAACTGAATCCCAGCATAGCGAGGTTGCCGCGTTGGTTGTCTGCCTGCTCACGGTTCCGAAATGCGCCTGCCTGAAGATAAACAGATTGGTTGATGTTTGCTTTTGTGGTTTCAGACGCTGCTTTCCGGGATGCTGCTGCGGGGACTGCCGGTGCTGGATGGTTCATGACGGACGTTGGAACCGATGATGGAGTTGATGCAGACTCCGATTCCATGCTGGTTTGTCCACTGGCAGGGCGTTGTGGAACATCCTTGTACATTGGCTGGTTGGGATCAGTCGCTGGCTGTTGTCCGGACTGGGAAACTACTTGGGCTTGTTGGACAGGCTGTTCCGGTTTGGGTTCGTCCTTTTTCGTGACTGGAGAGGAACGCAGCAGAAAAAACGCCACTGCCGCTGCAATGGCAAGGCCCGTGACCAAGCCAAGGATAAAACCGAAAAAAGTACCGCTTCTCTGAGTAGCCATAATTTACATCTTTCCAGGACAGGAAACACCCAGTAGACCGAGACCATTGCGCAACACCTGACGTACGGCTTTCAGCAGTGCCAGGCGAGCCAGTTTCGTTTTCTCGTCATCCACCAGGAAACGTTCAGCATTGTAATAGCCGTGCAATTCGCCTGCGAGTTCACGCAAGTAGAATGCTACCAGATGAGGACTCAGTTCATCTGTTGCACGGGACAGCAGGTCAGGGTATTCCGCCAGTTTTGTCAGCAATGCTGTTTCGTGTGCAGAGGTGAGTGGCGAAAGGTCAACCGTATCCAAGACAGACTCATCGCCTCCCCACTGAGTGAATACCGAACAGATGCGGGCATGGGCATACTGGACGTAATAGACTGGGTTCTCATCCGAACGTGCCAGTGCCAGATCCACATCGAAGACGAATTCCGTGTCAGCCTTGCGCGAAATCAGGAAAAACCGTACGGCATCACGACCACGGGTGATATCGCCAGCCCCTGACCATTCAATCAGGTCGCGAACAGTGACATAAGACCCTGCCCGCTTGGAAATCTTCACTTCTGCACCGTCTTTCATCACAGTGACCATCTTGTGCAGCACATAATCCGGAAATGCTTTAGGAATGCCCTTATTTACGCCTTGCAGCCCCGCCTTCACCCGAGCAATGGTGCCATGATGGTCACTGCCCTGGATGTTGACCACTTTGTCAAAACCACGGTTCCATTTATTGATATGGTAGGCGACATCTGGGACAAAGTAGGTATAGGTGCCATCGGTCTTGCGCATCACCCGATCTTTATCATCACCGTATTCTGTTGAGCGTAACCACAGGGCTCCGCCATCTTCAAAAGTCTTGCCTGCCTTGGTCAAGGCTTCTACGGTTTCCTGGACTTTGCCATCGGTATAGAGCGAAGATTCCAGGAAGAAGTTGTCGAAATGGATGCCGAATGCATTCAGGTCATTGTCCTGCTCATTGCGCAGGTAAGCTACTGAAAAGGCACGGATGGAAACAAGATCCTCGACATTACCAGAAGCGGTCACGGTATCGCAGTTGCGTGCGGAAATGGTTTTCTTTGCCAAGAAATCTTTGGCGATGTCAGCGATGTAGTCTCCGTTGTAGGCACTTTCAGGCCAACCTGCGTCCCCGGGTTTCAGACCTTTTGCCCTTGCCTGGACAGACAGTGTCAGATTGTTGATCTGCACTCCGGCATCGTTGTAATAGAACTCACGGGTTACCTGGTATCCTTGGGAGACGAACAAGGCAGAAATCGCATCGCCCAACGCGCCTTGGCGACCATGCCCAACATGCAACGGTCCTGTCGGGTTCGCTGAGACGAATTCCACCATGACTTTCTGCCCGGCACCACGATTGCTGGTTCCGAAAGCTTCTTTGGCAGTCAGGATTTCAGTAACAGCCTGCTGGCGTGCTGCCGGCGTCAGGCGGATGTTGATGAATCCAGGACCTGCGACTTCGCATGAATCCACCAGCCCCTCATGGACAGGGGAAGCCATGACAGATGCCACAATGGTATTGGCGGTTTCACGGGGATTCTTTTTCAGCGGACGCGCCAGCTGCATGGCGATATTGCAAGCAATATCGCCATGGGAAGCATCCCGTGGACGCTCCAGGGCGACAACGGGTTTCTTGGCAAGATCCTGACCTGCTGTCAGGGAATCCACCGCATTTCGGATCAGACCTGTAATCAGTTCTTTCTGTTGAGCAAGCATGGAAAACTATCAAAAAAACATTTCCAACGGAAAACCGGCAATACCCGTTTTCCAAACCAATAGGAGATTATACCTTTCTTCCCGTTGCTGGATGCAGCCGCATAATAAAAAAGCACCTGAAAAATCAGGTGCTCAGGAAAACCCAGCAATCCAATAACGCAGGTCAGTTACTGCTGATCGTCAACAAAACGCGGTCCTCGGGGGATGCGTGGGCCATGTGGACCACCATATCGGTAGTGTGGCATCATAGCTTCCTTGTCAAAAACCGCTTTCTGGGTACTGCTCAGTTTGGCATAAAAGACCTTTGTGGCATCCAGACGTTCCTGCAGGCGGGCTTCACGGCGTTTCATACCTTCCAGCATTTTTTCCAGGCGTTCCGGTGCAGACAGTTTTTCAAATTCTTCACGGGAAGAGCGATTTTCGCGCAGTCCCTTGTCTTTGTTCATAACAGCAACATAGTCATTCCAAGCTTTTTCTTGGTAGGAAGACAGTTTCAGGTCGTCATGCAGTTTCTGGAGACGTTGCTGGCAAGCTTCCGGACTGCGCCAGCCAGGACCACCTTCAGGTCCCTTGCCTTCATGTGGCGGCAGTGGACATTGGCAGTTCTGTGGTGCACCGTCTGATGGGGCAGGGCTTTCTCCAGCGGCAAAACAGGAGACACTCAGTCCCAGCACAGCAGTGCCGACAATAAGACAGCGGGTCAGTTTGTTCATAGCCTATCCTTTCAGATAAAAATGAGGGTCAATCTGCAACTTGTTGAATACTGCTGGAACAGTATAAGAGTCAATTGTTTCAATGATTGTGAAAGATTGTAACAAGATGTGATGATGCACCCAGAAAACAGAAACGGCAGGCATCCGTAGGGATACCTGCCGCTCCATCTGTCTTGAAGATAAAAATCAGGCTGCTTCGAATTTGTTAGACAGGTGACCAACACCATCAATGATAACTTCAACGGTGCTGCCTGGCTTCATGGAACCAACACCGAGGGAAGTGCCACAGGAAATGATGTCACCTGGTTCTAGGGTCATGTCATTGGACAGCATAGCAACCAGTTTATGCGGACGGAAAATCATGTCAGCAACAGGGTAGTTCTGACGCTCAACACCATTCAGAATAGTCTTGACAACCAGACTGTCAGGGTTGTCGATACCAGAAACGATACCAGGACCGAAGGAACCAAAAGTGTCAAAGCCTTTGGCACGGGTCCACTGGGCAAAGGTCGGATCTTTCATCAGCAGTTCACCAGCGGTGACGTCATTAGAGCAGGTATAGCCGAAAATATAGTCTTTAGCTTCTGCTTCGGAGACCTCCTTGCAACGTTTGCCGATGACAATACCCAGTTCGCCTTCATAGACAACCTTACCGGTATAGGTGTTCGGCTTGATGACAGTTTCACCATCAGCGATGAAAGCAGTAGGTGGTTTCAGCATCCACAGAGGTTCCTCTGGAATGTCCGGTTTTTCTTTGCCTTTCTTTTCAGCAATTTTCTTGGCAAGAGAGTAAAAGTTGTTCCAGAGCAGAATCATCTTGCTGGGACTGCAAGGGGTTGTCAGTTTGACATCCGCCAGCTTGACAGATTCTCCTGTTGCCTGAGGATTGTTGAACATATCACCGCTGTAAACAGCGATGGTGTCGCCTTCGAGCGTACCGAACTTAACAGCATCACCCTGTTTGAAACGCACCCAAGTGGTTGTCATGTTATCTCCTTCAATAAAGCAGAGCTGCCTTGAGGGCAGCCCGAAAATCTCTGTGAAACCGGACTGAAAGATACCGTCAACAGGAAACACGCCCACTGTGACAGGTTTCAGCACATAACCCGCATCATAACCCAACAATACCAGAAATAAAATCAGGAACCACTGATAAAAAACAGACTTTCTATGAAAAAAGACACCTTGGCTTGACATTGGAGGTATGAAAATAAATGGGACAGTAAACACCTTGCAGGTCAAAGTGTTGCGGTTAAGTTACACAAAACTGAAAAACAACTCGATATATGTGTCTATCATTAACATAAAAGAATCGAAAGATTAGAATTTTTAGAATCTAAATAGCATGGGACTTAAATGGCAAGCAGGGAAGAACTCCGTCTGTTGCGTGAGGCACGGGCGGGAAATCCAGAATCGCAGCTGATGCTTGGTAAGCTTTACCTGTTCGGCAGTAAAGGGTTGCCTAAAAGTATCACCACAGCCCTGCATTGGCTGGGGCGTGCCGCTTCACAGGGATCGTTGCCTGCGAAGCGGCTGATTGGTGAGTATATTCCGTATGATGTCATCCGCACCCAGTCTGATCGCAGGCAGATTGAGGGATGGTATCGTGATGCCCTGAAAGATGGAGTGCCTCGTGCAGGGCTTGTTGTTGCCCAGATGCTGCTTGCCGATACGCCTGTCAACGTTGAGCGGCGCCATGAGATTGTCAGGCTGCTAGAGGCTGCTGCCCATCAGAAAATCGGGGAAGCCCAATGGCTGCTGGCTGAGCTTGCCAGCCAGCATGAAGCTTATACCGAAATGGATGACAAGACTGCCTATTGGGTCACCCGGGCAGCAGAATCCGGTGTACCGGATGCCAAGTCGGCATTGATTGAGTATTCATGGAACCAACAGGATTATAAGACGTTCCTGCAGTATGCACTGCCGATTGCCGAGGAAGTTCTTGAGATGGAAGAACGGCAGGGAAGGCAGATTGAACTGGATGCGCAGTCTGTGAAGCTCCTGCTTCGTTGTGGCATTGCCCTCGCCAATACAGACGGTGCCATTGATATGGTGCAGGCTCTTTGGGAAACAGCGGCCGCTCACCGTAATGCCGAGGCTGCTTACCAGCTTGGCTTGTGGTTTGCCAAGATGGACGAGAACGGCATCCGGGTTCAGAAAGGGGCCAGCTCAACCAGTTTCAAGAAAGCGGTAAAATGGCTACGGCAGGCAGGAGATCAAGGCGCGCCAAAAGCCTGGTATGCCCTGGCTCTCATCTATCAGAAGGCTGAATTCTCTCAGCGCAGCATGGCGGATTCTCTGGAATATCTTGAAACAGCGGGCAATTTGGGGCATCCAAAAGCTCAGTACGAACTGGGTATGCATGCATGGCGTTGCCGCCGTGACAGTGAGACCAATGATATCCAAGCGATTTACTGGCTGCAAAAGGCCTTGGGTAATGGCAGAGCAGAAGCGGAACAGATGCTGGACAAGATTTCAGACCCGGCTCAGCCAGCTCTTTGGGCAGTCTATGGCATGGAACATATGACTCCTGACATTGTCGCCAGCCATCCTTTCCTGGCTGCCCGTATTGAACTAGCTTCTGTCTTTGGGTTGTCCCGTCCGGAAGCCCTGCTGCTTGATATCCATCAGGCGAACCAGGGACATTGCCTGCTTGTAGATATCCGCAGTGTTTATCGGCACAGTCGACGCCGCCTGATTCTGATCCGTACCAGCCGGCAACGGCAGGTCCTTGCACGCATCACTCAGCTTTTCGACAAGGTGGATTGTGGTCTGAAAGGACCTGAAGGCAATTACCGTCAGCGCCAGTACCGTTTGAAAACCCTTTTCCCAGACATGCCAAAAGAATAGACAGGAGGAAGTCAATCTTCAATGATATGCTCGGGTAGCAGGTTGATGGCTTCCTTGTTTGTCCATGAAAAGCATTTTGCAGCAGCTTCTTTCCAAGGTAACCAAATGGCATTGAGGTGTTCTTTGGGTTCCAAGACAACATCAAACCTGATTGGAACCTGAAGCCCGAAGACGTGTTCAGTGTTGGTGGTAACGCCCGGGGCGAAACGGTGCCGCCAGACAGAGAATATCTCAAAATCGTGTTCGATTTTCCAGTCTGCGAGATAGCGTCTGGCGACCTGCCGTTTGGCAGGAGCAGGATCGGTGACGGCATCAACAATCATAATGCCGGTTTCTTCAAAGATTTCGCGGATAGCAGTCTGTTCAAGTTTTTCAGCAAGAGAATCCCGTGAACCAGTAACAGATTGCCAGAATCCAGGACGGTCTGCCCGTTCGATAAGCAAGACATCCAATTCCTTGGTGTAAATGACGGCAAGGATGGATTGCGGGATTTTATAACTGATGTTCACAGACTGGATGGGGAAGCCTTCAGACTTCCCCTTACATGTTTCAGGCTGGTTCCGCCATATCGACTTTCCGTAGCCGGATATGCAGTTCCTGGAGCTGTTTTTCAGAGACAGCAGATGGTGCTTGAGTCAGCAGACATTGCGCTCGCTGGGTCTTCGGGAATGCAATGACATC
>JBJEXA010000178.1:0-8985 GCA_051885335.1 Oxalobacter sp.
AGGGATTGTGGTGTCGAACACTTCTTTTAAAACTTCTCTGCCACGTTGAGATGGATTATCTGACAGATACCGTGCTGTAACCCTGCCATTATGGAAAAGGGTGAACTGAATGTTGGGATTGCCCAAGGCAATGCGTTCCACAGCTTCGGCGCAATGCCCATATTCCGTCTGTTCTGATTTCAGGAATTTTCGTCTTGCCGGTGTATTGGCATACAGTTCATGAACCTCAACAACTGTTCCTTGTGTTCCTGAAGCGGGCATTGGTGTATCAGTTGTGGCAGACAGTTCCCAGGCATGTGGTTCATCCACCGTTCTTGAACGGAGGGTCAGGTCAGCAACGGCGGCAATGGATGCCAGGGCTTCACCGCGGAATCCCAATGTGGAGATATGCTCCAAATCATAAAGTGAAGCAATTTTGGATGTGGCATGTCTTGCCAGTGCCAAAGGCATCTGCTCATGCGGTATGCCTTTGCCATTGTCTGTGACAGCGATCCGTTTGACACCACCGTTCTCGAGGCGTATTTCGATTTTTGTTGCCCCGGCATCAATGGCGTTCTCCAACAGTTCCTTGACAACAGCAGCAGGACGTTCAATCACTTCACCTGCTGCAATCTGCGAAATCAGCAGGTCAGGCAATAGTTGGATGGCTTTAGGGCTTTGAGTGTTTCCTGTTTCCATGATGGGACACTATTTTAAAGGCTTGATGGCAAAAAATAATATGCATTGCTCCCATAAATCAGGACACGCGAGCAATCTTATATTAAATCCATAGATAGTGTTTCTCAAAAAAACATCCTGTCAATCAGCAAATCCATCCTCCCATCTGCTCAAACTATTGTGTGTCCTCATTTCTTTGAGACGGATACACGGCATTGCCGTCCGCTCCTTATATCCCCATCCTAAAGGACTGGGGTTTGCGGAGCGTTCTGATCAAGGGGAGTTATACAGAAAGCATCAGATACGATGATTGATATTTTTTTGAAAGAATGGCATCGGGATAATTTTTCATATTATCAAGACTGCTGATAGAATATATAGCTTATATTTGTGGAATATAACAATCGGGGCTTTGATTTGAAAAGTGTCTGGAAACGGCAAGTGGTTTCCTGCTCGTTCAAATGAAAACAGCTACTTAAGGTTTATTTGTAATTTACCGCTAGAGATTTCTTCGGGATTGTCCAGTCATGGATTTTGTACAGTTTCTCGACTTGATCCTGCATGTCGATAAAGTATTGGGCAATATGATTTCCCAGTACGGTGCATGGGTGTATGTCATCCTGTTTGCTATTATTTTCTGTGAGACAGGTCTGGTCGTTGCGCCATTCCTGCCGGGGGATTCCCTGCTGTTTATTGCTGGTGCTTTCTGTGCAACAGGCGCAATCGATCTCAAACTGCTGGCGGTATCCCTGCTGATTGCAGCCGTGTTGGGTGACAATGTCAACTACCTGATTGGCAAGAAAATCGGTGCTGCGGTTTTCACGAAGGATTACAGGTGGATTGATAAGAAGGCTCTGAATTACACACACGAGTTTTTTGAGAAACATGGCGGCAAAACCATTACACTCTGCCGTTTTGTTCCTTTGGTCAGGACATTCGCCCCGTTTGTTGCGGGAGTCACCAGTATGAAGATGTTTTACTTCCAGATGTACAATTTCCTCGGGGCAATACTCTGGATTATTGGTCTGACTGCCGGTGGTTATTTCTTTGGCAATATCCCAATCATCCGCGACCATCTGAATACCATTGTCCTGATGGGTGTTGGTGCTGCGGTAATCCCGCTTGTTTTGGGCGGTTTATGGAAGCTTTTAAGGAGGTCTTTCCGTTCCGGACAAGATGGGCGTTCCAATCAAGGTGAAGTATGAGAAAATTGGTTACGGCATTAGCCTGTTGCTGTTCTATCCTGATGGTCGCCGGTTGCAATAAACCGAAACAGATTCCAATGCATGGCGCTGCTGTTGATGATCCGGCAAAATCAGCAACTCTTAAAGAAGGTTCCCTTTTGTTCCGTGCATTGGATGGCAGACAGATGCCTCTGAAGGAAACCCCCAATCCATTTGCAAATGTTGTCTATGCCATTACGGCAGGTCGGCATAAGATTGGTGCCATCAATATCCAAGGCGGTCATATTGCCTTGCCTGAGAACATGAAGTGCTACAGTTTTGATGTGGAATTGCAGCCGGGTGTCCAATACTTGATCGGTGAAGATAAGGACAGGGGCGTTGCCTGGATCAAGCGTGAAGACACTGACATGACACTCCTTGAAGTCAAGCCGTTTGACAAAATCTCGCCTTACGAAAACATCTGTGACTGGAAGTCTCAATGAATGCTGTTATCGAACGGATAGATGCTGACCGTTTCGATGACTTGAATGTCCTGCTTAGGGAATACCAGCGGGAGATGGCTGAACTGGCGGGCTATCCAGATTTTGAACCTGACAGTGAACTGAACAGCCAGAAACTGTATGAATTCCTGGATATGCCGGATTACGGCGTGTTTCTGGCAACAACACCAAGAGGACATTTGCTGGGATTCTGTTCGGTCTTTCCCATGCCTGTTGGTTTCCGTGAAGAAAAATATGCGGTGCTTGACCAGATTTATGTCCGCCCTGATTTCCGGCGCAGGCAGATTGGCCATCAGTTGTTGGACCAGGCGAAACGTTTCGCTCGTTCATGCAAATGTCAACGGCTTCAAATGACCATGTCAGCATTCTTTCCACTTGAAGCGGCTACAGCTTTCTTTGACGAGGAAAAATTCTACAAGACGGGTGGACGCAAACATAAAATTGCGTTGGGTACATAATAAAAGGTATCTATCAAAAACATCTATTGATCTTGTTGGCGGTTGATGCAGACTTTTGTCTGCATGGTCAAAAGTGGTATGTGCCATATTCATAGACCTGTCAGGCGTCCTGTAATTCTTGCAGCCATACCGCGGCAGTTGCTCCTTGCGGAACCGCTGGTGTGCCCTCTGATGGTCAGGTTCAGATGCTCGACCATTTTGGCACTGTCCAAGACAATCAGACGGTTCCTGATCCGTTCAGCATGATGCGGTGATACACCGGAAACATCCTTTCAATGGCTGAATCAATTACCGGTGTCGCTGTAAGTGATTTGTTTATAATAAACACTTTGCTATTGATCTCTTGTGCAATGAAAATCTATCTGGCAGATACTGATACCCAAGCGTTTTCCAGAACAGTAAATGGCCTGTACCGTGCTGGGTTTGATTGTGAAATGGTTTCTATTGCATCGGGTTTTCATGAATTTGCCAGTCGCCATCCTAATCCTGCCCTTAAGGGTGTTTTCCTGCTGGGTGCAGGCATCTCTGACCGGAGCAAACGGACATGGACAACCCAGCTCAAGACACATTATCCTGACCTGGCTCTTCTGACAGTCACCGTCCCAGGACAGATTGACCAGATTCAGACGTTGTTGCAGGCGGGCGTGGATGATTGGGTTTCGCCATCTGCCCATGCCCAGGAATGGATTGCGCGGATTGGACTGTTGCTTCGGCAGAAATATCCTGACAGTATGGCTTCCAGGGTATTGGATGTTCCGCCTTATATTTTTACATGCTTCCCGAACAGGGTTTTCAGGGAAGGGCAGGAAATTGTCCTGACCGCCAAAGAATATGATGTGGCGTTTTTCCTGTTCAGTCATGTTGGACAGACGCTTTCCCGTCAGCTGATCTGTGAAATGGTATGGAAGCGGTCGCTGAGTAAGACTGGCCGGACAGTCGATACCCATGTCTCCCGTGTCAGGAGCCGTTTAGGGCTGAAAGACGGTGTCTATGGTTATGTTCTTGAACAGTTGTATGGTTATGGTTATTTGCTCCGGCATTTCTGAATTTAGGGACTTGGACAGATTCAGGTATGTCCAGTATCTTGATATTTTTGAATGAAAAGGAAGGAGTTGCCTGATGAAAAGCATCTATCTTGCAGGCGGTTGTTTCTGGGGCGTACAGAAATTCTTTGATCAGTTTGAAGGTGTCTTGTCCACAGAAACCGGCTATGCGAATGGTTCCAGTGAGCAGGCACCCAGTTATCTGGAAGTCTGTGGGGGCAGTGGTCATGCAGAGACTGTCCGGGTGGATTATGACGAGGCAAAGATCACGCTGTCCCAGTTGCTGGCTTATTTTTTCATGGTGATTGATCCCTTGGCTGTCAACCGTCAGGGCAACGATGTCGGTATCCAGTACCGGACGGGTATCTACTATACCGATGACAGTCAGCTTGCAGAGATTGAGGCAGCCTGCCGTCTTGAAGAAGAAAAGATTGGCAAACCACTAGCCGTAGAGGTCAAGCCACTGGAGAATTTTTTCACGGCAGAGGAATATCATCAGAAATACTTGGATAAGAATCCCACCGGTTATTGTCATATCCCTTACCCGTACTTTTCTATTGGGACAGAAAAGGGCAGGCAGAAACTGGAAGAAAATGAAGCATTAAGACGCAGGATCGGCAACCTTGCCTTTGAAGTCACCCAGAATGCTGCAACGGAAATCCCTTTTACTGGTCAATATAACCATTTCTTTGAGAAAGGGTTGTATGTTGATGTCGTCAGTGGCGAGCCATTGTTCTCATCAGAGGATAAGTTCGATTCTGGTTGTGGATGGCCGGCATTTTCAAAGCCGGTGGCAGGCGATGCCGTGAATGAGAAAGTTGATTTCTCGCATGGCATGGTGCGTACAGAAGTGCGCAGCAGCCAGGCAGACTCACATCTGGGGCACGCTTTCAATGATGGTCCAGCAGAACTGGGAGGACAGCGTTACTGCATCAATTCAGCGGCACTCCGTTTTATTCCCTATGATGAGCTTGAAGAACAGGGTTATGGTGAGTACAGAAAACTGTTCCGTTAGAGGGAGAAGATGACGCTTCATATGCAAGAAAGAAGACAGTCAGAAATGACTGTCTTCTGCGTTTAGATGTTTGTGATGCGGTTGCTGTTACAGGCACATTCTGTAGATATTGACGATATCGTCTTTTGACAGATCGACAAAGCCATGCAGCACAGAACCACGGCATGCAACCCTTGCCATGTCTTCCAATCTGCTGTCATCAATGCCTAAAGCGGATAGTGTTTTCGGCAGTTCACAGACATTGAAGAAGAGGTCTTCGAGTTTTGCAATGACCTGTTTTCCGACTTCCATTGGTTGAAGGTTCCTGTCAATATCCAAAACGTTGCAGCCAAGGCTGTAGAAAATCAGTGCACTCTTTTCATTCAGGGTATAGCTCAGGTACCGAGGCAGAAGGATCGCCAATGTCAGACCATGTGTCAGACCATATTTTGCAGACAGTTCATCCGCCATGTGATGACACATGAAAGGCTGGTTGGTACCACCAAACGTAAAGCCGTTCAATGCCCAGGAAGCAACCCACATCAGGTTTGCCCGCGCTTCATAGTCATCTGGTTTTTCCAACGCGACTGGTAGATATTTCAGAATGGTTTTCATAAATCCTTCCATTGCACTTTCCAGCATGAACAGGTTCGGTTTCATGAAATACACTTCCAGATAATGTGAAAGCGAATCAATGGCAGTGCAGGCAGTCTGATACCGGTTGACCGAATAAGTGATTTTCGGATCTAGGAAAGAGGCCTTTGGCATCAGTTCAGGGTGATAGAGCGGAATTTTTTCAGCCGTATCTAGATTGCCGACGATACCGTAGGCATCCATTTCGGAACCAGTACCACTGATGGTCGGTATCGTGACGATAGGCAGGAATCGGGTCATTTCTGCTTTTTTCGTGAAGAAATCCCAAGCATCCCCATCATAAAAGCTGGCCGGGCTGACAAATTTTGCGACATCAATAACTGATCCACCGCCGACGGCTAGCAAGACATCGATTTTCTCTTTCTTGCAGATATCTGCGCCTTTGTTGATTGTGGTATGACGGGGATTGGGGGCAACGCCTGGCATCTCAAACAGTTCCAATCCCGCTTTCTTGATTTCAGCAACAATCCTGTCGTAAAGGCCGTTCCGTTTGATGGTTCCGCCACCATAGATGAGCAGGACACGTTTCCCATACTGCTTCAGTTCCTCGCCAAGATAATGCAGCTGGTTGTCACCGAAATAGATTTTTGTCGGGACACTGTAAATGAAGTTCGTATTCATGGTCTTATGCTCCTTTCAGGTATCCAAGTCTGCTGTTGTTCACTGGCATATAAACGGATACAGTCAAATAACCTGTTTGATGATTGATGATACCTGTTCAACCGCATCAGGGGCAAGGCAATCCACAACCTTTCGCTCTGGCATGGCTCTCAGCCAAGTCAACTGCCGTTTGCAGAGCTGGCGGGTTGCTGCAATACTTTTCTCCCGCAGTGTTTTCCGGTCAAATTCACCATCCAGGTACTGCCATGTCTGACGGTAACCGACACAACGCATAGAAGGCAGTCCCAAGTGCAGGTCTCCCCGGGCACGCAGTTTCTCGACCTCATGGATCAGCAGGTTATTTTTCAACATCAGGTCAAAACGCAGGGCTATCCGTTCATGCAGTTTCAGGCGGTCTGAAGGTTCAAGGGCAATGGGAATGAGGTTGAATGGCAGTGCCAGACGTTTAGGTCCAGACTGCTGTTCAGAAAGCGGCTTGCCGGTCAGTTCGATGATTTCCAATGCACGTTGGATGCGTTGGGCATCTGTCGGTTTCAACCGTTCCGCAGTGGCTGGATCCAGCTGGGCCAGACGTTCATGCAGGGCAGGCCACCCCCTTTCAGCCGCTTCATTCTCAAGCTGTTTACGGATGGTCGGGTCGGCACTGGGCAGGTCATCCAGTCCTGTGGTCAATGTCCTGAAGTACAGCATGGTGCCACCGACCAGCAGAGGCAGGCGTCCCCGCTCCTGGATTTCACGGATCAACTGCAGGGCATCTTCACGGAATCTTGCTGCAGAGTAGGTCTCAGTCGGTTCAATAATGTCAATCAGATGATGAGGAGCCAATGACTGCTCTTCAGCAGATGGTTTAGCGGTTCCGATATCCATCCCCCGGTAAACGAGTGCTGAATCCATCGAGATAATTTCAGATGGTATATGGCGGGCGATTTCAAGTGCAGCTGCTGTCTTGCCAGAAGCTGTTGGTCCCATGAGGGCGATAACCGGTGGGAGGGATTTACTTTGCATATCTTTTAAAGATCATAAAGACATCATTTTATGGGTGCTTTTGAGATGGTCAGCACAATCCGTTCCGTCTTGGGATGAGAGAAGTCAATCCGGTAACCTTTGAAAACCAATGATGACGATGTGGCATGGCGTTTCTGGGCATCGTCAGACAGCCTGTCAAGCAGATCCTTGATATCAGGAATGGAAGCACCTTGGATGGCTGATGCGGAACCGATCATCATATGCACGGGTGCCAGAGCCAGGGATTTGGGTGTCTGAAGAGTCAAAGTGCCTGAGATGGCAATTTGATGGATGTATCTACCATCTCCTGTCATCGTACCATTCAGGCAGGCATATGGCATCGTGCAGGCATTGAACTTTTTGCCATTGATTTTCAGGTTCAGTGGAACCATCCTGACAGGATCCTTGTTCATCTGGGTATTGAACTGTTCAACGTGGGCATTGTAGGTGGTCTGGTATTCATTGGCTGTGATGCCCAGTCCAGTATCCACTGCTGCGGTTTCTGGTTTTTCTGTATCTTTACTTTCAGCGGGTTCCCCTTCATTCGGCTGTGAAGCCTGCTGTGAGGCGGCAGGTGGCTGTTCTGCAGGTTGTGAGACTTCAGGCTTCCTGCTGTCAGTGCAGCCAGACAGGGCAAGGCTGCTCAACAGAAAGATAGACAGGATGGCTTTTTTCATAAAGAGGATATTCCAGACAGGTCAGAGACATCAATCAATTATAGCAATGATGTCCTTCTGAAAAACAGGCTGTCGGGAAAGGCTATTTCTGCTGTCCCAGGAAGACGCCTGAAAGAATCATGGCGCAGCCGCTCAACATAGCAGTATTGACAGGTTCCCCCAACAGGACCACCGAGGTAAGCAGACCGACCAATGGGACGATGTAGATATAGTTGGTTGCAATGATGGGACCAAGCTCTTTCTGGGCACAGTTCCACATCAGGAAGCAGAGCATCGAGGCGATGACAGAAAGGAAAAGCAGATTGCCCCAGACAGGCAGCCTGAAAAAAACATCAAGATGGACTTCCCAGGGTTCCAGACAGATGAATGGAATCAGTGTCAGACAACCATAGAAAAACACTTTCCGGGTAATAAAGGCAGCATCATAACGGTTGCCCAAATGCTTGAGGACAATACAGTAAGATGCCCATGAAACAGCTGCAACAACCGTCAGGAAATCTCCCCAAGGCGAGAGCTGGAAAACAACTTGGCCATTGAAAACCACCAAGGCAACCCCGATCAGAGCAATGGCAGCACCAGCAAACAATTTCCAGCCGGTTTTTTCGCCGGGAAAGAAAAGCATCGACAAGAAAGCCGTCACCAATGGCGCAATGCAGACAATCAGGGAAACATTGGCGACCAATGTACATTCAAGAGCATGGTTTTCAGCGACGAAATACAGTGAACCACCGAAAAAACCCAGCGCAATCATCCAGAGTTCATCTTTCAGGCTGTCTGCAAAAAGCCGCTTTGGGGCAATCAACACCAGACAGCCCCAGGCAATGATAGAACGGTAGAGGAAAATGGCTATCGGTGTCAGCCCCTGCTGTATCAGGACCTTGGTTGAGACAAAAGTCACTCCCCAGAGGCTGACCGTCACCAGTGCAAGGATATGGAACCAGATTCTGCTGTTGAAATTCATTGAAAAAACAGTTTTCCTGACTGGGTTTTCATCTGTCCAGACGGTTCTTCAGATGTCAGCCACCTGTAAGTATTTCATCAAAAAAAGCCTTCTGCCTTTAGGGAAAAGTAGCCAAACAGGTTATTTGGAAACATTCTGTACATTTTTCATATAAGATTGTAATGATTGCGGGACATACCGCATGGCATCCCGGTTCTGCTGTACCGCTGAAAGGCAAAGTTCTGCCGTCTT
>JBJEXA010000179.1:0-8887 GCA_051885335.1 Oxalobacter sp.
CATCCTTGAAAAAGATAGACATATCTACATGCACATCTTATGATAGCTTACGGATTCACAGGTAGGATTCGTCAGAACAAAGTCATTCCAATGATATTCAAAAAGGTAAGGAGCTGAGAGGATGTGCGGGATTGTCGGTGCAGTCGCAGAACGTAATGTGGTGCCATTGATGCTTGAAGGCCTGAAACGCTTGGAATACCGGGGCTATGATTCCTGTGGTATTGCTGTCAACCGCAAAGGGCATCTCCAGCGCTCCCGCAGTACTGCCCGTGTTGCTGAACTTGAGAAGCAGGTTGGCATCCAGTCCTTCAGCGGTCCGCTCGGCATCGCCCATACCCGCTGGGCAACCCATGGTGCGCCGACTACCGACAATGCCCATCCTCATTTCTCTGGGGAACGCATTGCACTGGTCCACAACGGCATCATTGAAAACCATGCTCCCCTGAGGGAAGAACTCCAGGCAAAAGGCTACACCTTTGCCAGCCAGACCGATACCGAAGTCATCGCCCATCTGATTGACTCCTGTTATCAAGGCGACCTCTTCAAAGCCGTCCAGGCCGCCACCGCAAGGCTCCAAGGCGCATTCGCCATCGCCGTCATCTGCAATGAAGAACCCCAGCGTCTGGTCGGCACCCGCAAAGGCTCACCGCTTGTCGTCGGCATTGGCAAGGGCGAGAACTTCCTCGCTTCCGATGCTCTCGCACTCTCCGGCACCACTGATAAAATCATCTACCTTGAAGAAGGTGACATTGCAGACATCCATCTCAGTGAATACACCATCCATGATAAAGACGGTAATCTGGTAGAACGGGAAATCCATACTGTCAGTATTCTCTCCGGTATGTCAGACCTGGGACCTTACCGCCACTTCATGCAGAAGGAAATTTTTGAGCAGCCAAGAGCCATTTCCGACACTTTACAGGGACTTGAAACCATCACCCCGGAACTCTTCGGTGAGAAAGCAGGGGATATTCTTAAACACATCAAATCCATCCTCATCCTTGCTTGTGGCACCAGCTACTATGCGGGTGCCACTGCCAAATACTGGATTGAATCCATTGCAAAGATTCCCGTTGAAGTTGAGATCGCCAGTGAATACCGTTACCGTGACAGCGTTCCCGACCAAGATAAACTCGTCGTCACCATCAGCCAGAGTGGAGAGACCGCAGACACACTGGCTGCATTGCGGCATGCCCAGAGCCTTGGCATGGCCAATACCCTCACCATCTGCAACGTTGCTACCAGTGCTATGGTCAGGGAATGCGCCCTTGCCTATATCACCCGGGCAGGTATTGAAATCGGTGTTGCTTCCACCAAAGCCTTCACCACACAACTCGTCGCCCTGTTCCTGTTGACACTCACCATTGCCAAAATCAAAGGCAGGCTTACCCAGACACAGGAAGACCAATACCTTCACACACTGAGGCATCTGCCATCCGCTGTATCCGCCGTACTTGCCCTTGAGCCTCAGATCATCAGTTGGGCAGACTGGTTCTCAAGACACAACGATGCACTCTTCCTTGGCAGGGGCATCCATTACCCCATTGCATTGGAGGGCGCACTGAAACTCAAAGAAATCTCCTACATCCATGCCGAGGCCTATCCGGCTGGCGAACTCAAGCATGGACCACTGGCGCTTGTCACCGACAAAATGCCTGTTGTCACCATCGCCCCCAACGATGTCCTGCTTGAGAAACTTCAGTCCAACATGCAGGAAGTCAGAGCTCGAGGAGGTCAGCTGTACGTCTTCGCAGACAGCGACACTCATATTGTTAACGGGGAAGGTATTCACGTCATCCGGATGCCGGAGAACTATGGATTGCTCTCACCGATTCTGCATGTTATCCCACTACAGCTGCTGGCATATCACACGGCACTGGTCAGGGGGACGGATGTGGACAAGCCACGCAATCTCGCCAAGTCGGTTACGGTAGAATAAAGAAAAGAGGATGCCGTCATGATGGGGCGGTATCGCTGGCATAATGACAGACAGCAGGATGCTGTTGTTAAGGGTGCTGTCTGTTGCAGATAAAAAAGGAGGAGAAGATGGTCGCTTCAGCAGAAGAGGTCGATACTGTCGGCTATACCTTGAAAGGAAACCGTTATCTGAATCTCACCAACCGCTGCGGTATGCTGCGCTGTGCATTCTGTCCGAAATTCAATGGCGCATGGTCTGTCAAGGAGTACAATATGCGCCTTCAGCATAATCCATCTATAAAGGAATTGGTGGAAGCGGCTGGCGAGCCTGGCGAATACAATGAAGTGGTTTTCTGCGGTATGGGGGAATCTACTACCCGTCTGGATGTCATGCTTGAGGTTGCCCGCCGTCTGCGTGCGAAAGGCATTACCAAACTGCGCCTGAATACCAATGGATTGGCAAATCAGATGTATGGTCGTGATGTTGCTCCGGAGATTGCTGCTCTTATTCCAACCATTTCTGTTTCATTGAACGCACAGGACGAGGAGACTTATATCCGTCATTGTCGCCCAAAATTTCCAGGAGCATATGATTCAATGCTTGGTTTTATCAAAAGCGCTCATGAAGCAGGCGCAGATGTTACGGTGACAGCCGTGGATGGGCTTCCTGGCGTTGATGTGAAGGCTTGTGCAGCGATTGCTGAAAAACTTGGTGTCAAGTTCCGCCGTCGGGTATTGGATGACTTGGTCTGATTGTTGTTTTTTATTTTCTGTGTATAACTATTTTAATTTATTGATTTTTATCAAAAATTTTTTTTTGAAATTATTGAAAATTTGTTGATAAGTTGTGGATATTTTTATAAGTAGCTGTTTTTTCAGGGATAGTTTGCTGTTATCCAAAATTGAAAGGAGTTCTGCACGTTTTTCAAAGCTTCTCTATAATGAGCTGTATTTAACTTTCAGGGAAAAATGTTAGGTATAGTTCCCTGTATGGTGGAAGACAGAAATGGTTTTCCCGGAAAAATGGGTTTCTGAAGAATATTGGTCATTGCCAATAAACTGTTGTCTTCATCAGAATTGCTCTCTATTGGACCAGTTTTCCCAGAAAAACTGGATTATCGATGTTGCCCATTTGAAACCAGGCGGCGGAAGGAATGTTGTTTCCAAGTGGTTCAAGTGGAAAAAGATTGAAAAAGGGATTGAATGAACACTGGAGATCTTAAAGAGCAGGAAACCGTTGTTGGCGCACCTGTCTTACCTCCTTTGCCGCAGCGCATCATTAAACGTGATGGTACGGAGATGCCGTTTGATGCGACCCGTATTGCAAAGGCTTTGGCGAAAGCCGGTCGTGCAACGGGTGATTTTGGAGAAGATGAAGCAAATCTGCTGACCCAGCGTTCCCTGAAAGTGCTGCGTCATCGTTTTGCTGGTTCTGCGCCAACAGTTGAGCAGGTTCAGGATGTGGTTGAACAGATGCTGCTGGATGCCAACCATACAAGGACTTTCCGTGCCTATGCGACATACCGTGACCAGCGTCACCGCATCCGGCAGGATAAGCGAACCTTGGTCGATGTTGAATCTTCCGTGAAGGAATATGTTGACCGTGCTGACTGGCGTGTCAAAGCGAATGCCAACCAAGGGTATTCCCTTGGGGGCATGATCTTGAATGTTGCTGGCAAGATTACGGCAAATTACTGGTTGAGCCATGTCTATCCGCCGGAAATCGGCCAAGCGCACCGTGATGCAGATTATCATATCCATGATCTGGACATGCTTTCCGGTTACTGTGCAGGGTGGTCTCTGCGGCAGCTGCTTGTTGAAGGGTTCAATGGCATCCCTGGCAAATTGGAAGCCAATCCACCGAAACACCTGTCTTCGGCATTGGGACAGATGATCAATTTCTTGGGATCCCTGCAGAATGAATGGGCGGGTGCACAGGCATTCAGTTCTTTTGATACTTATCTTGCGCCTTATGTCCGCAAGGATAATCTGGACTATGAAACCGTCCACCAGCTTGTCCAGGAATTCATCTACAACCTGAATGTGCCTTCCCGCTGGGGGACGCAGACACCGTTCACCAATCTGACATTTGACTGGGTTTGTCCGGAAGACCTGCGCGAACAGGTACCTGTTGTTGGGGGAGAGGAAATGCCTTTTACCTACGGGGAACTTCAGGAAGAAATGGATATGCTCAACCGTGCTTACATTGAGGTCATGTCTGCTGGTGACAGTAAGGGTCGCGTGTTTACTTTCCCGATTCCAACCTACAACATTACGCACGATTTTCCTTGGGAATCTGAGAATGCCCAGCGCCTGTTTGCAATGACTGCAAAATACGGTCTGCCTTATTTCCAGAATTTCTTGAATTCTGAACTGCAGCCAAACATGGTCCGTTCTATGTGTTGCCGTCTGCAGCTTGACCTGCGTGAACTGCTCAAGCGTGGTAATGGGCTTTTCGGTTCTGCGGAACAAACGGGTTCCATCGGTGTGGTCACGATTAACTGCGCTCGCCTTGGCTATCTGTTCAAGGGTAATGAAAAAGCCCTGCTTGCCCGTTTGGATCGACTGATGAATATGGCGAAAGACAGTCTGGAAATCAAGCGCAAGGTTGTTCAGCGTTTGATGGATGATGGACTGTACCCATTCACTCAGCGCTATCTGGGACGGTTGAAGAATCATTTTTCCACCATCGGTGTCAATGGCATCAATGAAATGATCCGGAACTTTACCGATGATAAGGAAGACATTACGACGGAATACGGCAAGGCCTTTGCCATCCGGCTGTTGGATCATGTCCGTGACCAGATGAGAAGCTATCAGGAAGAAACCGGCAACCTCTATAACCTGGAAGCGACTCCTGCGGAAGGCACGACTTACCGTTTTGCCCGCGAGGACAAGAAACGGTATCCAGACATCATTCAGGCAGGAACCCCGGATGCACCGTATTACACCAATTCATCCCAATTGCCTGTCGGTTATACCGATGACCCGTTCCAAGCGCTGGCTATGCAGGATGAACTGCAGTGTAAATATACAGGTGGTACGGTGCTCCATCTGTATATGCAGGAAAAGATTTCTTCACCGGAAACTTGCCGGAAGCTCATCAAGGCTGCCTTGACGAATTTCCGCCTGCCATACATTACCATTACGCCGACATTCTCTATCTGCCCGAAACATGGCTATCTGGCAGGTGAACATGAATACTGTCCAATCTGCGATGAAGAGCTCATGGCAAAGATTGAACATAAACATTGAACTAACCGATACTGATAACAATAAAGAAAGGATTGAAAATGAACGTCTCTGATCTCCCTCAGGAAGCAAGAACCAAATGTGAAGTCTGGACCCGTGTCATGGGTTACCACCGTCCCGTCTCTGAATTCAATCCAGGAAAACAGAGCGAGCATAACGAACGTGTCCATTTCGTGGAAAACAAATTGCCAGACTTGGATAACGTTGGTTGCTGTGGCAGATAATCCGGGCTTGAACGTGGGTGGGATCACTCCGTTCACTACCATCGATTTTCCTGGACATCTGGCGGTAGTTCTGTTTTGCCAAGGATGTCCTTGGCGGTGCCGGTATTGCCATAATCCCCATCTCCTGCCCATGGAACCGTCAGGTAAGCATGCATGGGCAGACATCCTCTCATGGCTTGAGACTCGGAAAGGGTTGCTCGAAGGCGTTGTTCTCAGTGGCGGCGAACCTTTGGCACAGCGTTATCTTGTTCCTTCGGTTACCCAACTGCGGGATATGGGATATGCTGTCGCCCTTCACACATCAGGTGTTTCTCCGAGACGTTTCAAGGAAGTCTTGCCGTACATTGATTGGGTCGGCTTGGATATCAAAGCGCCTTTTGATGAGTATGATGCCATTACAGCCAGCGGCGCGGTCTCTGGTGAGCATGCAAAAGAAGTGCTGGTTGACCTGTTGGCTTCCGACAAAGCGCATGAGTTGCGCTGTACCCTTGATCCTGCGTATTTTACGCCCGCACGGGCAGCAAAAATGGCAGCTCAACTCGTTGAACTTGGTGCAGACCATTTGATTGTCCAAGCATGCCGTGACAACGAGCATCGTCACAGCAAGCCTGTTGCAGAAGCCATCCGTACCGCATTCGAACAGATTCTGCCGGATGTCCAGTACCGTTCCTGACCATTCCCAGGTCCTTATGCAATAAAAACACTGGTATTTCCCTACAGATTTTCCAGAAACCAAGCCGTTAATCGGTATCCAGTGTTGCTTTCCAGCGTCTTTTAATGATTTTCCACTGAAATGGTTGTCATCCGTGAAGATACAGTGCTATTATTCCTATCAATCCGATAGGAATAATAAGAAAGGAAGGAAAGGATGAAACTCATCCAGACAATCGGGAATACACCTTTGCTGGCATTGGACAGGTTGGCTGCTTCAGTCAAACCAGCAATTTATGCCAAAGCTGAATTTATGAATCCAAGTGGGTCAATTAAGGACAGGGCGGCAGCCAATATGATTCAAGATGGTCTTGCCAGTGGGAAACTGGCTGAGGGAAAAACAATACTGGATGCGACAAGTGGTAATACTGGCATTGCCTATGCCATGCTGGGCGCATCTCTAGGTTTCAAGGTCAAGTTGTTCCTGCCTGCCAATGCCAGTGCTGAGCGGAAACAGATTATGCGGGCATTCGGTGCGGAAATTGTGGAAACGGATCCGCTGGAAGGGACTGACGGTTCTTATCTTGCGGCACAGGCAGCGTATGAGAAATTCCCGGACCGTTACTTTTATCCAGACCAATACAACAATCCTGCCAACTGGCAGGCTCATTTCAACGGGACGGGTCTGGAGATTTTCCGCCAGACCAATGCCAAAGTGACACATTTCGTTGCCAGTACAGGGACAACTGGAACCCTGATGGGAACGGCAAGAAGGCTGAAAAAGGAGAATCCGAACATCAAGATTATTACTGTTCAGCCGGACTCGCCGATGCATGGCATTGAAGGGACAAAGCATTTGGCCAGTACCATTTCTCCGGGTATCTATGATGCGTCCATCCCGGACGGTTTGGTTGAAGTCAGTACCGAAGAGGCTTACCTGACATCCAAGGCACTTGCGGAGAAAGAAGGTATTTTTGTCGGTATCAGCAGTGGGGCGAATGTTGCTGGTGCCTTGAAGATTGCACAGGAACTGGGTAAGGATGCTGTGATTGCCACGATCTTATGTGACAACGGGTTTCGTTACCTGTCCACAGATATATGGAAAAGCAGGCAATGATAGTACTCACAGAAGAAAAGAAAAAGGCAATCGATGCCCATGGGGAGGCAACTTATCCCAATGAGTGTTGCGGGATTATGCTGGGGGACGTGCTTGCGGATGGTACGAAGATGCTGAAAGAACTGCTTCCTGTCGATAATTCCCGTGAAGATGAAGAACAGTACCACCGGTTTGAGATCAAGGCAGAAGATCTGCTGAAAGCGGAAAAGGTGGCTGCTTCAAGGCAGCTTGATGTGATTGGTTTCTACCATTCCCATCCCGACCATCCTTCAGAGCCGAGTGAGTATGACCGTTCCCATGCTTTCCTGTTTTATTCCTATATCATCGTTGCTGTGGAAAAAGGCAAGGCTACTGCATTCACCTCTTGGGAACTGAACAAGGATTTTCAGTTTGAATCGGAAACATTAAAACTAAAATAAAGGAATCAATCATGTCAGTAACAGTTTTTATTCCGACAGCCCTTCGTGCATTTACTGAAAGAAAGTCGGAAATCGATGTGGGTACGGTTGCAACTGTTGAAGAGGCAATCCGGCAGTTGACTGAACGGTATCCAGCCATCACCGACTATGTCTTTGCATCGGATGGACAGTTGAAACGGTTTATCAATGTTTTTATCGGTGAGGAAAACATCAAGGACAGGGAAGGCATCAAGACCGCCCTGAAGGATGGCGACAAGATTTCTCTGATCCCTGCGATTGCAGGAGGCGCCGATGAGTGATGAAAGACCAGGCATCTTTTCAGGCAGTATCATTCCTGATGAAGGCTTGCCTGAACTGAGCGATTCAGATATCCAGCGTTACAGCCGCCATCTGATCCTGCCGCAGGTTGGCGTGGAAGGTCAGAAAAAACTGAAAAAAGCAAAAGTCCTTTTGATTGGCAGCGGGGCGTTGGGGTCTCCTATTGCCTTGTATCTGGCGGCGGCAGGTGTCGGTACGTTGGGCGTGGTTGATTTTGATGAGGTTGAGGAATCCAACCTTCAGCGTCAGGTCATCCATTCCACACGGGATGTTGGCCGTCCGAAAGTGGCTTCTGCCAAAGACCGGATCCGGTCCATCAATCCGAAGGCGGAAGTCATTGTCTATAACCTGGGATTGACCCGTGAAAATGCATTGGAAATCTTTGCCGATTACGATGTCATTGTGGATGGGACGGACAATTTCCAGACAAGGTATCTGATCAATGATGCCTGTGTGATGCTGGGGAAACCGGAGGTTTATGGTTCTGTTTTCCAATTTGAGGGGCTGGCAAGTGTCTTCTATGCCAAGCATGGCCCCTGCTACCGCTGTCTTTATCCTGAACCGCCTCCACCTGGGTTGGTGCCTTCTTGCGGTGAAGCAGGGGTCTTCGGTGCATTGCCAGGGATCATCGGTACCATCCAGGCGACTGAGGTCATCAAGTTGATTATCGGTGGCGCAGAACCCTTGATTGGACGGCTGCTT
The DNA here is from genome assembly GCA_051885335.1 of Oxalobacter sp. GTDB lineage: Bacteria > Pseudomonadota > Gammaproteobacteria > Burkholderiales > Burkholderiaceae_D > Oxalobacter. The sequence goes on from JBJEXA010000179.1 coordinate 8,601, forward strand.
TCTCTGGATGGTTGGAGTATGCGTTTCCGGGAATATGCCCTGAAAAAGGATCCGTCCTGCCCGATCTGCGGCCGGCATCCGACCATCAAGGAATTGGTTGACTATGAGGAATTCTGTGGACTGAAGAAGCACAAGGAAATCCAGATTAATGAAATTGAGCCTAAAGACTTGAAACAGCGTCTGGATAATGGTGAGCCTATACAGCTGATTGATATCCGCGAGGTACATGAAAGGGCCATTGCAAGACTGGAAGGGGTAAAAACGATTCCTTTTGGGCAGGTGCTGAG
>JBJEXA010000180.1:0-8858 GCA_051885335.1 Oxalobacter sp.
GACAGGTTATGTTGTTCTTTCCCGAACAGACGCCCTATGCCGGGCGTCTGTTTTTATATGTCCCTTTTTTGTTGGAGTTGACTGTTGCTGTCTGATTTATTGAGTGTCTGTCTTGAGATTATCCCAATGGTTTTGGGATGCGCATTCCTGTTGCGGTTCTGGGCGCAGCGGTGTCAGGCGAGCGCACCGTTGAACATTGCCCGTTACATTGTCCGGATGACAGATTGGCTGGTCATGCCGCTTTACAAGACACTGTTCATGAAAAGAGGGGCTGATTGGGTGGCACTGGTTGGTGGTATTCTGGTCGCATGGGTGGCGGCGGTTCTTGATGCCTGGCTGTTCAGCATGATAACCGTCAGGATCGTTGTCTTTCTGACATTGATGTCTTTGGTGCGTTGGATATTCTACGGTTTCATGACCATGCTGTTCATTGAGGCAGTGCTCAGTTGGGTGAATCCTTATACGCCTTTGGCCTTTTTCATCCGCAGCATGACAGCTCCCTTGATGCGTCCAGTCAGAAAAATGGTGCCAACATTGGGGCGTTTTGATTTTTCTCCGATGATTGTGTTTTTCCTGCTCCATATCGGGCTAAGACTGATTTCCCGACTGCTTTCGGTGCTGATATGACGGTTGCATGGTTATCCCAGACAAAGAACGGTTTCAGGCTTGCTGTCCAGGCTTCGCCTAATGCCAAGAAATCAGAAATTATTTCAGATGATGGTGAAATCCTGCGTATCCGCTTACAGGCACCGCCGGTTGATGGCAAGGCAAATGAGGCATTGGTTGCTTTCCTTTCCAAGAAATTGCGGGTGCCCAAACGGCAGATTACGATTACGCATGGCATTTCAGCCAGAAAGAAACTGTTGGAGATCGTAGATACCGGTTTTTCTTTGGAAACCTTGGAAAGCAAAATCAGGGAGCCCTGAATCAGCAGGTTGGTGAAGTATCGCCAAACCAAGGAACCAGATTGATATCGTTGTCTGTCAACATCTGGCTGTAACTTATCCAATCAAAGAACGGTCCCGGGTCCGTCTTGCGGACTGGCGCAATATGTTCGTGACCTGCTACGTTTTTCATCTGAGGATAACGTTCTGTCAATGCTTTTGTCAGTGCCACCAATACCTTGTATTGTGCAGGTTCAAAGGGGGCAGAATCAGTGCCTTCCACCTCAATGCCGATTGAGAAATCATTGCAGCCTTCCCGTCCCATGAATGATGAGACACCAGCATGCCATGCCCTTTTCTCTGTTGGGACGAACTGGATGAGTTCACCTGTCCGCCTGATGAAGAAATGCGCGGAGACATGCAGTTCACGTAGCTGGTCAAAGAAAGGGTGTGCATCGAAGTTAAGGCGATTCAGGAACATATCTGCGATGTAAGGACCACCGAACTGTCCAGGTGGCAGGGAGATATTATGGATGACAAGCAATTCAACGGCTTGTCCTTCTGGACGTTCATTAAGGTTTGGTGAGAGCATCTGACATGCCTGCTGGCACCAACCATCCTGGTCAATTGTGAAAGTCATGATGGCAGTCATGGTCAGGATTTATGTCCACTGGAAAACCATGCTGTAGCATGTTCTTGGGAACAGAAAATATGACCCGCCCGTTTGATGGACTGTGAGACAGGAACAAAGACTTTGCAGTGTTCACAACAGACCATCTGCTCGGTTTCATTGTCTTGTTTTCCTTGGCCTGGAAAGCTATTTGGGAATTTACCGAAAGGCGGGAATCCGTTTTCGAGAGGATTATCTGGATCTCTGCCAGGGTGGAAAACAACGACATTTTCCTTCATATTCTTGATGATGGCGGCAATGACCACAATGGCTACGCCGATCCAGAGCAGGAGCGTCATTTCAGGATTCCTTAAATTCAGAAAGATGGGGGTATCATACGGCATATCTATGTGGCTGGCTATGATGGGCAGCAACAGCGTCTTATAATGAACATCTGTTTGTTTTTCTGGATGTCTGTCATGCCCTCGATTACTGATTCCCTGAAACTTATCCAACAGCAGATTGCACAGGCTGCCATGCAATGTGAACGCAATCCCGCAGATGTCCAGCTGTTGGCAGTATCCAAGACAAAGCCAGTCGATGCAGTGATTGAAGCGGCAGATGCTGGGCAATGGGCTTTTGGAGAAAACTACGAACAGGAAGGTGTTGAGAAAATCCGTACCATCCGAAGCCTGCGTCCTGACCTCAAGCTGGAATGGCATTTCATTGGACCTGTTCAGAGCAACAAGACCCGTCCAATTGCAGAAAATTTTAATTGGGTACATGCGGTTGATCGGGAGCGTATTGCCAAAAGATTGTCAGACCAGCGTCCAGAAGGAATGCCGCCCATCAATATCTGCCTTCAGGTGAATATCAGTGGAGAAGCCAGTAAAAGTGGCGTAAATCCTGATGAAGTCCTGCCTTTGGCAAAAGCCGTCAGTGTGTATCCCAATGTGAAATTACGGGGACTGATGGCTATTCCTGAACCAGAAATTGATCCCTTAAAACAGCATGAACCATTCAAGGCGATGAAAGCATTGTTCAATCAGCTTAAAGAAAATGGGTTTGATGTGGATACTCTTTCCATGGGAATGTCTGCTGATATGACACCCGCTATCCAGGAAGGCGCCACCATTGTCCGTATCGGAACAGCGATTTTCGGTGCCCGTGATTATCCCGATAGATGATTGGTTCAAGTATTGAGGTTATCAGGAGCGGTCGTGGGTAGAATCCTTGTCGTTTTTTATTCGAGACCCCGCAGTGAAGGGATTGATGGGAAAAAGGGGATGTCAGAACCTGGCAATACAGAGGCAGTGGCGTTTAAGCTGCAGCAGCTGACAGGAGCTGATATATTCCGGATTGATACCGCCGAACCTTATCCTGATAACATGGACAGGTTGGGTGAGGTGGCAAAGGCAGAAAAGGAGTCAGAGGCTAGGCCTGCTTTGAGACAGGCAATACCCAATATGCATGGCTATGATACAGTGATACTGGGATATCCCATCTGGTATGGAACCATGCCGATGGTGGTCAAGACGTTTCTTGAAAAGGCAGATTTTTCTGGCAAGACAGTGATTCCGTTTGTCACACATGAAATCAGTGGTATGGGAGACAGTGAGCAGGACTTGAAAGCCTGCTGTCCTTCAGCGGATATTTTGCCTGGTACAGCATTGTTGGTAACAGCCTTATCGAATGCAGGGGAACAGATTGCTGGCATTGCCAGTGTTGCAAAAGATACAGAGGCCTATCGGTGAACTTTTTCCCAAAAATAAAAATGCCACAACCTTTTTGGCAGGTTGTGGCACAGTTTTATCCGCACAATCTGTTCAGCTTGCCGGACGAGGATCTTCGATTGAAAGACGATACTGGTATTTCAATTGTGCTGTCGGTGCCGGGACTTCTATGATGGCACGCGGGTCAAGGCGGACTTTATACAGAGGCTTGAGGTTTTCTTCTGTAGAATCTTCTGCCCATTCAAAGACGGCATAAGGAATTTTCCCCTGATAAAACATATCAACGGTATAGATGCCCTTGAATTCACCGAAACGGGTGATCATGGTGCGCATTTTTGCAACTTCTTGCATGTTTTCCTCCAGTTATTCGTTGATGTCACACAATCCTGACCAGCTGATATAAACCTTATCACCGCGACAGATCGGCAAAGGTTTTTCGCCTTCTTTCAAAGGGGCATTGATGTCCTGTTTTTCATTGGCGAAAAGAACGTAGGCAAAGTTGCCGCTGGCGTTCTTGTTTTTGTAATTTGCCTCGATTTCCTTGATGTTTGCAGGAATTTTGGCTTCTTCAGGCCAACGGACTGCCTGAACGACAACCCACTGGGAACCTCGTTCGCCCCCCAGCCAGATGGAAGGTTGCAGTTCGGGGTTGCTGTTGGCGGCAAGGACTTGTTCTCCTGCCTGGAGAAGGTGCATACGGGCGGCTTGGACAGCAAAATCATGCAGTTCCCAATCGGTCAGTTCGATTTTCTCATCAGTGACGAGGTCTGGCGGATTGATGGTGGCACCATCCTTTGCAGAAATCAGGCCCCAGCCTTTGTTGGCAGGCATCCAAGTGCCGAAGTTGAAACGCATAGGCATCAGGCATGCGTGACCTTTGCAGGCTTCCGCGATTTTCATCAGGTCTTCTTGAGTACCCGGTGATTCGATAAGTTCATCCGCATCGGTGACCCGGATGAAGAAGAGCTGGTTTCCCAGGCGGAAAGAGAGATGTTCCATAAGAGGTACATCGAGGTTTGCACGCATCCAGGCAAGGTCTTTTCCCTCTGCCTGCCGCTGGAGCCAACTGCCTGCCGCCTGCCAGCATTCAATGAATTCTTCTGTTGCTTGTATTGCCATAATATTTTCCTGTTCAATGATATAGCCGTAGGACATCCATTGGATGTTCCGGTCTGTCATATGGTTAAGGGGAATTTGGCGGTAGTCTCTTGCCTAAGAATCTTCAGCGGTAGTCTCTTGCTTTCGAAACCACCTTTATGATACCGCAAAAATCGGGTTTCTTCGATGCTTAACGGGATTTTTTCGCAAGCAGACTGTTGATTTTCTCAAGCAGTACCGAGAAAACCTGGATTGATGGATTGCTGGTTTTGGACGATTGTCTCCAACTTATGACAAAGCGGGCAACAGGAAACAGGGTTTTCGCATATCGGACCAGTTTTGTGGTCAGAGCTTCTTTGGCTGGCACAGAAATTGGAACAGGCGTTTTTTTCTTACTGAAGAAACGCCAAGGTTTGAGCAGGAGCAACCCTAAGACACCGCTACCGATGGCAAATGGTTTTATACCGATAGCCTTGATTTTCTTGACAAGCTTGATGCTTTTGGTGACGGCATTCGGTCCACGGATAGCGGTTTGGATTTGGATGGCAAGTGCATCTCTTAAGAGAGCGCCTTCAGCCAGGAGTTCTTTTTTACGGTCTTCTCTTGAGGTTGCCATCTGCGTTCCGTTCTTATTCAGAGGCGGTTTTTGCTGACGATTTCATGCGTGCAAAGTCACTTGCGATTTCCTCACGGGTCTTCGCCAGAATCTTTGGTTTGTTCTTGAGGCTGTTGCGTAGCTTCAGAGCCAGTATGATGCCAATGACAAGGAAGAAAGCTGTAACGCCTCCAAGGGCACCTATCCGGCAGGTATCCCAACATAGGACAATAACAAGAACCCCGGCCATGACAATACCGACAAAGATGCAGAAGAAGACCGCAACGGCAAAAACAATGTAACCAATGATGCGGTCCAATTCTTCCCGCAGCTCAATGGAGGCAAGCTCTGCCCGATTTTTGGCGATGGCAAGCATGGAGCTTGCCATCTTGGACAAAGTGTCAGTCAGTGCCATAGGACTGATTGATTATTTCTTATAAATCGCACGAGCAACAAGGAAACCAGTCAATGTACCCAATACGGCAATAACACCGACTGTTGCTGCAGGATGTTCCTTCGCAGTTTCAATGGCACAAACAGCCGCTTTCTTGGCTTTGTCGGCGGCAGCTTCTTCCAGCTGTTTGGCGTAGAATTTTACTTCAGTAACAACTTCTTCCAATTTCTGTTTTGCTACTTGGATAGCGCTTTCGCCTGTTGCTTCACCAACTTCAATTCCAGCTTGGCTTGCGTTTTCAAGTGTTTCCATGATTCAATCCTTCCTGTTAAAAGAGATGGGGAAAACGGCTTCGAAGCTGCCGTTGGATACAGGTGGATTTTTCAAACCCGATTTACCTGGCGGCAACATTCTATAACAGCCATATTAACGCAGAGTATAGTCCAGCACAATCCCAATAAATAGAGAAAATCCCAGCCAGTTGTTATGGTGGAAAGCAGCAAGGCAACCCTTTTGGTCACGGTGACGTATCAGATACCAGTGATAGATGGCACAGACAAGGGCACCAAGCCAGCCTGCAACTGCCCATCTGCCTAGTCCGGCCTGCCAGCCAACGGACAGTGAAAGGACCAAAGCGAGGAAATAACAGGACATGATGGCCATAATGTCAAACTGTCCGAAAGTGATGGCAGAAGTGTGAATGCCGAGTTTCAGGTCATCGTCGCGGTCTGCAATGGCGTATTCCGTATCATAGGCAAGGGTCCAGAAAACATTGGCGGCAAGTAGCAGCCACGCTGTTAATGGGATAGTATTCAAAACAGCGGCATAGGCCATAGGGATGCCAAATCCGAAAGCCAGTCCGAGCCAAGCCTGAGGGATGGGGAAGAACCGTTTGAAGAGAGGATAGACTCCGGAAATGAATACCGCAGCTATGGAAAGCCCGATTGTCAGGAGATTGAGGGGCAGGACCAAAAGGAAAGCCAGGAGGCAAAGGATTGCTGTGATCCAAAGAGCTTCTTCAGGTCTGACCAGCCCAGAGACCAATACCCGGTTTTCGGTACGCCAGACTCCCCCATCAATGTCCCTATCCAGATAGTCGTTGATGGCGCACCCTGCTGACCGCATCAAAAGGGTACCCAGGAAGAAGATGACAAGATACAGGATGTCAGGCAAGCCTTCGGACGCCAGCCAAAGGGCGCTTAAAGTGGGCCAGAGCAACAGCAGGGAACCAATAGGCTTGTCCAGTCGAACAAGCCGGCAGTAAAGCGTCAGACGTGATGGCGGTTTCTCCATCTTGGACGGTGTCCTGCTGTCAGACATTCAGGAATTCCTCTCGGTTGCTGAGCCACCGGTCAAGATGGGCATTGATGATGGCCTCGCTGTCAGGCAACTGTCCTGTAAGCAGTTTCTGGGCTGTGTCTGCCGCCATGTCAATCAGTAGGCCATCCTGTTCAAGATCTGCGAACCGCAACATCTGCTGTCCTGACTGTCGGGCACCAAGGAATTCACCGGGACCACGTATCTCAAGATCTTGCTGGGCAATTCGGAAACCATCGGTTGTTTCCCGCATGATGCTGAGACGTTGCCGTGCAATCTGTCCCAACGGTTTCTGATAAAGCAACAGGCAGACACTGGCAGTATTTCCCCTGCCGACCCGCCCCCTCAGTTGATGGAGTTGGGAAAGACCAAACCGTTCAGCATGTTCGATGATCATCAACGAAGCATTAGGTACATCGACACCGACTTCAATCACGGTGGTTGCTACCAGGACATGGATTTCACCGGACTGGAAATCGGATATGACAGCCTGTTTCTCAGCGGGATTCATCCTGCCATGCAGCAATCCGACATTCAAACCGGTGAGTGCCTGTGTCAGGTGCTCATGAGTTTCGACAGCGTTCTGTAATTCAAGAGTCTCCGACTCTTCAATCAATGGGCAGACCCAATAAACCTGACGCCCTTGCTTGGCGGCGGCATGTACTCTGCCGATGACTTCATCACGGCGGCTGTCATCAATCAGGCGGGTCAGGACAGGTGTGCGGCCGGGCGGCAGTTCATCAATGACAGACACATCAAGGTCGGCGTAGAAGGTCATTGCCAGAGTGCGTGGAATCGGTGTGGCACTCATCATCAAATGATGGGGCAAGAGATGGTCATCATGACCTTTGTTTCGCAGCAACAGACGTTGCCCGACACCGAAGCGGTGTTGTTCATCAATAATGGCGAGTCCCAATCTGGCAAATGATACAGAATCCTGGATCAATGCATGGGTACCAACAACAAAACAAGTTTCTCCTGAGGCGATAGCCTCCAGTATTGGAGCCCGTTCTTTTTTCTTCATACCGCCATTGAGCCAGGCAACAGGAATGCCGATTGGTGTCAGCCATTCTGAAATACGCAGGTAATGCTGTTCGGCCAGAATTTCTGTTGGTGTCATCAGTGCCACCTGATAACCGCTGTCGATAGCTTGTAAGGCAGCCAATGCTGAAACTACCGTTTTACCACTGCCAACATCCCCTTGAAGCAGCCGCTGCATCGGATAACTGCCCGTCAGGTCATGCCTGATTTCGTCCAGTGCTTTCTGCTGAGCGGCAGTCAGCCTGAATGGCAACTGGTCGAAGAATTGTCGGGTATGCTGTCCCACTGTCAGGAAAGGCGGGGCTTTCTGTTGCCGTCTAGCCATGCGTGCCCGCCGCATGGACAGCTGTTGGGCAAGCAGCTCATCGAATTTAATGCGTTGCCATGCTGGATGACTGCGTCCGGACAATGCCGCAATGTCTGCATCGACTGCCGGATGGTGCAGGAAACGGATGGAACGGTCAAATCCCGGCAGTTTCAAGGCACGGAGCAGGGATTCTGGCAACGTATCACTCAAAGGACCGTCATTGAGTGCAGCGTCAATATGATTTCGCAGGGTTTTCTGTGAAATGCCTCCGCTTGCTGGATAGACAGGAGTCAGTTCTGTTGGCAGAGGGGTATTTTCGGAAACTATACGGTAAACGGGGTGGATGATTTCTGTTCCGAGGAATCCGCTTCTTGGTTCACCACGGGCACGGATACGTTTGCCAGAGGCAAGCTGTTTGACTTGGCTGTTATAAAAATGGATGAACCGTAATGTGATTTCACCGGTATTATCCGCCACGGTAACCAGTAGCTGTTTTCTTGGTTGGTATTGAACCTCGTTGTGGACGATGATTCCTTCAATCTGCACAGCACCGACAGGATGATGACAGGCATCCCGAATCACGGTCACCCGGGTCTCATCTTCATAACGCATCGGAAGATGAAGGATGCGGTCCATCATCGAGTGGATGCCTAATTTTTCGAGTTTGTCCATACCAACAATATTGGTGGTTGAAAGTCTGTGCAGGATAAAATATTGGATACCATTATTATTATCAGGCATTTTCCTCGGAACATCACGGATCAGTCCTCCTCTGGGAAAGGCAGGGTCAATCTCTTACCGGTATTGCCAAACACCGCTATACTTGCGTTCTCAGGATGGTTTGGTTTTCAACATATTGCAAGTATGTACACACTTTCC
>JBJEXA010000181.1:0-8832 GCA_051885335.1 Oxalobacter sp.
AGAAAGCATTTGTAGGCGAAAGGAAAAAACATGTCCTTCAAACCAAAATACCTCCTGTTGCTTGCCCCGCTGGCCATGACAGCATGTTCCTCTGTCCCGACAGGTCCTTCTGTCAACGTCATGCCAGGGCCAAACGCAACCTTTGAGCAGTTCAAGGCAGACGACCAGGAATGCCGTGACTTTGCTCTTGACCGTGTCGGCGATGATCCAAGCAGCTATGATACCGCCTCCACTGTCAAGAGCGCTGCCATCACCACAGCGATCGGTGCCGTAGCAGGTGCTGCTTTCGACCATGGCCATGCCCGGGGAGCTGCAGTCGGCGCAGGTGCAGGTCTGCTACTGGGTACTCTGGCAGGATCCGGCAAAGGCAGCGAATCCTACCGCACTGCACAGGTCCAGTACGACAATGCTTACCAACAGTGCATGTATGCCAAAGGACACAGCGTTCCAATGGCAGGCAATTATGGTCAGCAGGGCAGAAACCGAGGCAGCTATGGTCCACCGCCACCACCACGTTCCTCCAACCCACCGCCAGACGACTATGTCGTTCCCGATGTCCAGAGCGAACGGGCACCTTCTAATGACGATTACGTTGTCCAGGAAAATTGATTCCGCATCGTTCCTGAAAAGCAGAAAGGACGGCTTGAAACCGTCCTTTCCTGTTTTTCCAGCAGCCGTTCCAAACTGCCGGCAATAACCACGCCTATCAGGCTGGCCCCGAGCGCAACAGCAGGAATGTCGAAAAACAGACTGTAAAGACCAGGCAGACCAACCAAGTCAGCAGCTGTTTCCAGTAATTGTCTTTCCAGTCAACATGCCCTTTCCTCTCACGCCACCAGTAGAACCCCCGCAGGGCAAATCCCCATAGCAGGATGATGGAAGTTGCAAAACTCGACGACTGGAAATCCTCCGCCTTGGCAATCATCTCAAGGGAAGCTGATGAAGAATTTGAGATGAACATGGCGATGCCATGAATCAAAGCTAGAACCACCACATTGGCAATTGCCAGACGGGTGAACGTCAGGTGTTTCTTGAAAAAATCAGAAATGCCTTGTTTCTGCTGGACAACCAGAGGTCCACGCAGCTCACTGTTGGCAGCACGGGCTGCCTGCAAGGCTTCCTTCTCCTTGACAATCATCTGACGGCATTCAGGACAATACCGGGCAAGCGGATTGCCCTTGAATTTCTTGCCACATTCCTGACAGGTCCGCTGAACCTCTCTCTTAGACTTTTTCGCCATTTAGACCCTGCATATAATAATTGCTGGCAAGCAGTACAACGCTGTGCCTGACCATAAATATGAGATTATAACCTTGAAATGACTTGTCTGACCGATACTCCTTCCGTCCCTGCCGATGAAGCCGACAGGATTGCCGAAAGGCTGCAGGCACTCACCTATTCCAAATTCCGCATGAGCTGGCATCTCAAGGTACCACAGATCCAGTACATTCATGAAAAAGGCATCGACACCATTGCCCGACATGCCGATGAACTGATTGCTTCACGGCTTGCCCCTGCCTTCATCCCGAATGACGGCAGCCAGACACCGATGAAAGGACATCCTGTCTTCATTGCCCAGCATGCAACTGGTACCTGCTGCCGAAGCTGCCTGAGAAAATGGCACCATATCGAACCCGGCACAGCCTTCACCCCTGCCCAACAGCATTATGTCGTCACCCTCATCATGACCTGGATACACCGTCAACTCAGCCGGTGGCATCCCCAGAAAACCGACCAGGCAAAGCCTGCCAGGAAACTGTCCCGAAAAATACAGTCAATACCAACCGACACCACGCCCGACCTTTTCGACTGAACCACCCTCGACAGCGCCTCTTCAATACTGTACAAGCCAGTACAATATAGTAAAATATCATGGAACTTGATCCCCTGAAGCCATGCAATCAGCAGCCACCAACCGTCCCCTTCTGACTGCTCTCCGCAGATGTATCCTATTGTTATCGCTCCTGGTGATGGTGGGTTGTGCCTCTGTTAAAGTCTCGACACGCGACAGCTCAGAATACATGAACCAGCGTCGTGGCGACATCATCAGTTCCGGCAAACTCAGCCAGCAGACCCTTTCCGCACTGCATGTGGTCGGCATCGAAGAAGATGCCTGCGGTAAAGACACCCAAACCTGCATCAACACCACCAGCACATCCCAAGGCCTTAATGATGAACAGCGGCTGTCATCCACCGCAGAAATCTGGCTGATGCAGGCGATGAAAAACGACCGGGACACCCTGACCGATGCCAATCCCTACGAACGGAAAGACCGGCTTGCCAACCGGTTCAGCAGTTTCCTTGAAGCTGCCCGCCAAGCCTATGCCTATCTGTTCTATACCAACCGCCCCCTTGGTAAACGGGCATTGGAAGACCGCCAGAATCAGGTCAGGGATTTCTACAACTATGCCACACAACGCGCCATCACCCTGATGTCTGATACGGTCAAAAACCGTCAATTACACCGGACATCCAGCAGGAAACTGCTTCCGAAACGGATGTTGGGCAACTGGCAGATTGAACTGGACTCAACCGGTCTGCCGGAAACGGAAGAAGAAAATACCCAGATCAGCAGCTTCACGCCGGATTACCGCCTGAATTTCGATGGACTGAGAAACCAGTATGTCCAAGACGGCTTGGGTGCCCGTATGGTGGTCTCCCTTGAAACCACACCGCCTGAACAGACGGAAAACAGCAGAACAACAGAAAAAACCTGGGAACCGATGCACCACATCTCTGTGACAGCACTGCTGAAATTCCCCGGCAACAACCTCAGTGAAGTCCTTGCCACCAATCGGGTCATCCTGTCTGCCTATGATACCTGGCAGAATCATGATGTCATCATTGCTGGGTACCATGTGCCGCTTGCTGCCAATTACACCGCCGCCTATGGTCTTTGGCTTGCCAAATCCAATTTTTCCAAACAATCCATCGGTACCCTGTTCGGCAAAGGCAACGTTCTGGAAGAACCCCGCGTCTATCTGATGCAGCCTTACCGCCCTGAACTGAAAACCTTGGTCCTGATCCACGGCCTCGCCAGTAGCCCAGAAGCCTGGGTCAACGCTGCCAATGAAATCATGGGAGATGAAACCCTGCGCAAGAACTATCAGATCTGGCAGGTCTATTACCCGACCAGTGTTCCGATTACCATCAGCCGCTATGACATCGCCACCGCCATTGAAAAAACCTTTGACCACTATGACCCGCAACACAAGAACCCGGCAAGCCATAACGGCGTCATCATCGGTCACAGCATGGGCGGCATCCTGTCACGTCTTCTGGTCTCATCCAGTGACGACCAACTCTGGCAGAGATTGAAAGAACATCATCCTATAGATGAAAAAAAACAGGCTGAAGTTCGTGAAAAACTGGGCAATTACCTGTTTTTCAAGCCATTGCCTGAAATTTCCCGAGCCGTTTTCATTGCTGCGCCACATCGGGGAACACCATTTGCCGACCAGAAAATCGCCCGGTTCATCGCCTCACTTGTCAAAGTACCGATCAACATCCTTAAGAAAGTCACCGATACGACCCGTCTCGTTTTGGGAGGCAAGACAACCGATACCCCAACGATGAATGGTGTGGATAACCTCAGCGCGAAAGACCCGACTATCCAGGCCCTTGCCATGCTGAACATCTCACCGGATGTCACCTACCATTCCATTATGGGCAACAACACCCCGGATACACCGCTGGCAGATTCTTCCGATGGCATCGTGCCTTACAGCAGTTCCCATTGGGATGGCGCTGCTTCTGAAAAAGTCATCCCATCAGGACACAGTGTGCAGGAAACCCCGCAGGCAATCATCGAAATCCGGCGCATCCTGCATGAGCATCTGGCACATCCGGCAAAATAACCGCCTGTCATCCATTCCCAGTATCATTTTCCCATGCAATTTTCCCTATCACTGCCTATAATGGGCTATGGGTCAATTCATAGAACAATGGAGGGACATCATGGCAGTCTGCAGCACTTGTGGCAAACCGATTCCAGACAATAGCGGCACAGCCTGTCCGGAATGTGAACGCATCCTCGATAAAATCAGTTTCAACACCCAACTCAAGACCGGGCTTTCCGAGCTGGTCAACCGCCGGATCAGCCAGCTTGAACTTGAAACAAATCCGCTCATGCACCTGACAACCGGTGTTCCCAATGGGTATAAGCTGGCGGGAACCTATGGCATCGTCTCTGCACGCTGCATCTTCAAGGCAGACGATGAAACCAAATACCATCAGCTGGAAGAAAACCTATTGAAAACCATCGACCAGAATGCCGTTGTCACCGGTGCGAACGCCATCATCGGCATCCGTATCGATTACACATCACTTGCCCAAGAAAACGGCGGCAAACTGAACGGTATCAGCGGCATCAATTTCAAATCATCGGGACTGGTTCCTATCATCCTGCTGACCATCACAGGAACCGCTGTCAAGATTGAAACGGTCTGACCGCTATTGGGAGAGGATCCCATCCCGACCGAAGCCGGGACGGGAAAAGGCTTCTTTGAAATAATTGTCCAGCATCAAAACAGATGACTGTACAGCAATGAGTATAGATGGAAGGCAAGGTTTTTCATTCCATCTTTCAAGAAAGGTCTGTCAATTAATCCAAGAACCTTTGGTTGGCAGACTTTCCATAGATGCCTTAAGGCATCCCGCTGCCATAACACCTTTAAATCTGATAGACCCTGTTGGGCCTTCTTGGAATCACGATGGATTGCAGGACATCAGGATATCCGATGACACAATGGCCAATCCCTTCATAGTCACCCTGGATACCCAGTTTCTGAAGCAATGCCTTGCCTTCCGGATCGTTAAAGACCTCTTTTGCCCGATGGATCCAACAACTGCCGATGCCCAATGAATGGGCGGCAAGCATCATATTGCCCAAGACAAGGCTGCCATCATAGATTGCCGTGGAAATCTTCTTCTCTGCCAAGACCGCCAGGACAACCGGTGCGCCATAAAAAGGATCCTGTCTTTTGAAGGGATCATATTTTGCATTCAAGCCAGACAGCATATCCCGGGTCTCTTTGTCCTTGACGGCAACAATGATCGGGCTCTGCCATCCCCTGCCACTGGCTGCATACAGCCCCGCTTCAATAATCTGGTTGATGACCTGCTCCGGCACCAGGTCGGGTTTGTATTTCTTACAGCTTCTTCTTGCAATAATGGCACTGATGACTTCATTCATATGCATTTCTCCATTGATACCAATATAGTCCGTTTAAGAATATTATTTATCCATTTTCTGTAACAAGCTTTTCTTGATACCGTTTCATCAGCTCTGCAACAATCTCTGATTCGGCCATGTCTTGGGGAAAACCATAGGCTTCCATCACCGCTCTGTCATTTTCTTTATGCGCTGCTGATAATCCTGTAAACACCGTATCCAATGCACTACCATACATTTCAGCAAAACTGATACCCAGCAACTGACTCCGCTCATCCAGAATTTTCTGTGCGGTGATTTCTATCTGCTGGCGTTGCTGGTCAGACGGTTCTGGCCACAAGAAATTGTTATAGATAATAGATAATCGTGTTGGAATAACTGTAATCGCTTTTCAACCAACCACAAACCACACGCATCCAAACCATATGGACACAGCTAGTCATCACGCCAAATTCGTAGAGACTGGCATTTTCCATAATGTAAATCTTATCACCAACCACGGTTTCCGGTGTCATAAAGTCAATCGGCACATAACGCCTGTTCTCTGATGACACTTTCGGTATGGCAATAAAATTGGTATCCGGTTGCTGGTTCCCATCAAACAGCATCGGCTGATCCGCTTTTTTCGGGTTGCTGCTTTCCGGCTACTCAGCCGGAACTGCCGGACTTTTTCAATCCGTTCTAAGAAAGGTTGGCATTTCAACAGAACAGCAGGGTCTGCGCCCACCAACCAGAGACAGTACCGGGGTTTCCTATCAATGAAATCCTTGCCCATCATATACGGACGAATGAAATCGGCAATCTGTGGAGCAACCTTGATAAGTTGTTTCTTCTCTTCCAACGTCAGAATGAGATTCCCATCATCAGTCGGCTGGCTGCCACGGTGCATTGGGCTGACCTGGCAAAGCGGTTTTTTCCGTTTGGCAATGAATGCGGTTGGAGCATCAATCAGATAAGGGCTGATATGTTCAGCCACTGCCTGACCGTTCCCATCAAAAATCGTTTTTTCTCGATACGATTCACCACAGGAAAACCCGATAATGACGCAATGCACATGCGCCTTGTTCCTGGTATTACTGTCCCAGATGAAAGGGCGGTAAGCAAAATCAATATGGATGCCATACTGTTCCATCAAAGGTTTCCAGATAGCTTCCACCTGTTCGCCCTGGCTGATACTGTTTGTGGAAACCAATGCCGCCCGAACAGTCGTTTTCCCCTGCATCAACTCAGCTGACTTGAAATACCAGCCAGCAACATAATCAATGTTCTTGGCTTGGGCATAAATCTGTTGCAGGCCATCTTTCTGCGCTTTGCTCTGATAGGCATAACCAATAAACGGTGGATTACCCATGATGTAATCCAGCTGCTCTTTCTGCACCAATGACGACCAATCCATCCGCAGGGCATTGCCTTCCACAATATTGGGATAAGACTTCAATGGCAGGAAATCATCGACAACCTGCACGATGTCCGCCGTTTTCCGGAACATCTGGCTTTCCGCAATCCAGAGGGCGGTCTGCGCAACCGACACAGCAAAGTCGTTGATTTCTATGCCATAGAATTGACCGATTGACACTTTAATCAGGTCTTTGACCGTGAAATCAAAACTGACTTGCCCCCTCTCAGTAATCTGCAGAATCTCGTTCTCCAGACGGCGAAGTTCCAGATAGGTCTGGGTCAGGAAGTTGCCGGAACCACAGGCAGGGTCAAGGAACGTCAGGGATGCCAGTTTTTCCTGGAACTGTTTCAGGTTGGCAATCCGTTTCCGGGCAATGACTTTGGTGTCCTGTTTGAGCTGGTTGAACTCTTTCCAGAGTGTGCATCCAAGAATAATGGGCAGATGACTTTCCGGATGTTCTCAACCGAGGTGTAGTGCATGCCGCCCTGCCGTCTTGTTTCGGCATTGAGGGTGCTTTCAAACACTGCCCCAAAGATGGTCGGATCGATTTTTGACCAGTCAATCCCGGCACTCGCCTCATCCATCAGTAGATGGACGAGTTCTTCGGTGAACAGCGGAATGGCTATCCGGATGTCCCTAGAAAACAGTCCACCGTTGACATAGGGAAATGATGCCAGTTCAGGATCCAGGTATTTTTCCCGGTCTTCAACAGGTGTATCCAGGATGTCAAACAGCCGCTGCGAGGCACTGTTGACCTGTGCAGGTTTGAATGACTGGATATATCGGTGGAATTTCTGGTGTTCATTGAACAGTTCCACATCTTCGGCATACAGACAGAAGACCAGCCTGACGCAGAGGATATTGAGGCTTCTATAAGTTTCCGCTGACGGATTGTCTTTGTCCTCATACTGTGCCAACAATCCGTCATACAGTTTCCCAACGACTTCGCCTGCCTTGATGGAGATTTTTTCTTCAATCCGAGGACGTTCGTTCCGGTCTTCGACCAGCAGGTTCAAGAGAGTGAAATACCGTGGGTCTGCCAGATCACTGAGGGAAAACTCGATAGGGGGATCATTCGGCTGTTCCATCCAATACAGCTGGAACTGCCTGAAATTGCAGGTGATGATCCATTTGGCATGCTGCGACAATGGCAATCGGTGGGAATACCGTTGTGCCTGTTCAAACGGTGTCATCAAGCTGTCATCAGACTGCTCTTTTTTCGTATCCAGTTTTGGGTGGCGCTTTTCTGTTCTATCAATACCCTGGTTGAAGGAATATAGGTATCGATATACCCCCATCGGGTCTTTTTCCCGTTTGCACCCCATTCCAATTCGACCGGTTTCTGGAATTCGACAAACTGCGAGACATCGGTGACACCATAGACATACCGCAGCAGTTCTGTCCAGAAGATGCTGTCTTCGCCTTTTTCATAGCCTTCGGCTGCCAGCCATTTCTGGACAAACTTTTCCGCTGCCTGCCGTTGTACATTGAGACTGGGTACCGCCATCCCGAAAATGTCCTTCCGTTGTTTGAGGAAAGTTTCCCGACTTGGAAAACCATCAGCCAATAATAACGGGACTTAGCATAAAACATTCAATTGATATAGATTATTATCGGAAATATGCGATGAAAAAACGTCTGTTGCTCTCTGCCATCCCTGTTTTTAGACAGCTATACCTGCCAAGCCTAGAACAGATCGAAAAAGGTGGACCAAGGCGTCCCTGACCTCGAAATATCCAATAGCACCCCAATATCGAGGACTATATGCCGATCAAAGGCATCCGTTGTTATATGCGCGGCTTCATTTTCGAGGTGGATAGCCATACCATCATCCATATCAACCGTGATTACAGTAACAACCGGATATGCTATGAAAAACAGCCAGGAACCGATGGGAACTTGACCGCACATATTGATGGCAAACCGAAATCACTTTACAGGTTATACGAAGTGAAATGATAAAGAAAACGCTTCCTGTTTCTGCATGTCAATTCATTTTTCCTCCCAGCACATCGACGGAGAAAGGGTAACTGTTCTCTGGATTTTCAACGGTCTTGGTATCGTTTTCAAAAACACTTTTCCATCATTTTTTGATAGAATGCAGGATTCTATGATGCTGATGTAGCTCAGTTGGTAGAGCAACTGATTCGTAATCAGTAGGTCGGAGGTTCGATTCCTCTTTTCGGCACCACGATCAAAAAATCGTAGTGATCCAGTTTCCTTTTATACGTTCATGTGTTGAGGTGTCGAAAAGGGATGA
>JBJEXA010000182.1:0-8819 GCA_051885335.1 Oxalobacter sp.
AGACTTCTTGTCCCTGTTCTTGTTGGATGTGTAGGAATCAAAGGAAATATGGAAAAGGCAAAAACAGTCTGACCTTGAAAGAAAGACTGCATTTGATTGACTTGAAAGATGCGGTTTAAAAACAGCGGGTAGGAACATTTAACAGACGTACTTGCAACCTCAGTCTGACTGACATATGATTGGACCATCATAGGCGATGGTGTTCCGCCTTATCTCGTATAGAACCGCTGTTTAGAACAGCTGATGACGCCTGCCTGATCATTGGAATGATGAGGGCAGGCGTTTTTCATACCTGTCTTCTTTCTCCAATGAAATATTGTTTTAGATGTAAACGGATTCATTGAAAGGAAAATGATGGCTTGGATTGCGATTGGTGTTGGTGCTGCCTGTGGTGCCTGGTTGCGGTGGATTTTAGGGAATCTGTTGAATGCAGTGCATGGCTATATCCCATTGGGAACGTTGACGGCAAATCTGGTCGGAGGATATTTGATTGGGATTTCCACAGCCTTTTTCAGCAGTCATGCTGGAATCAGTCCTGAATGGCGGTTGTTGATTGTCACTGGATTCATGGGAGGGCTGACGACGTTCTCAACGTTTTCTTCAGAAACGGTGCTGCTGCTTCAGCGTGGCGAATATCTGTGGGCAGGTGCCCAGCTGTCGCTGCATGTCGTGGGGTCTATCCTTTTGTGTCTGGCTGGGTTTGCGAGTTATCGGGTTCTTTCCGGGGCTTAGTAGTTTTACTTATCGGTGCGATGGTTTGTTGTCTTTCTGTGAATTTTTCCAAAATTTTGTTGTAAAAAAACCTTGAAAGTGGCGTTTTATACCCTATATGGGTAGTAACACAAACAATTTGGAGGTTGTCATGCGTCAAGACAAATTAACGACTAAATTACAGGAAGCCATTGCAGATGCGCATAGTCTGGCAATCGGCAATGACAATCAATATATCGAACCGTCCCATCTTCTGTTGGCGATGCTGCAGCAGAATGGTGGAAGTACCCGTTCGCTGTTGCAGCGTGCGGGCGTCAATGTTGCACAGCTTGAATCTTCTTTGAAGGCATCGTTGGACCGTCTGCCGAAAGTCACCGGCACGGGTGGAAATCTCCAGATCAGCAGGGATCTGCTGAATCTGCTGAACCTGACTGAACGGGAATCCATCAAGCGCAAAGACGAATATATTGCCAGTGAAATGATTTTGCTGGCATTGTTGGAAGACAAATCGGAAGCAGGACGTTTGGCCCGTGAAGCTGGTTTGACACGGAGTACCTTGGAATCAACCATTCAAGCAGTGAGAGGAGATGGAACAGTGAACTCTGCGGATGCTGAATCCCAACGTGAAGCATTGAAGAAATATACGTTGGATCTGACAGAACGCGCACGGAGCGGCAAACTGGATCCAGTCATCGGTCGTGATGATGAAATCCGGCGTGCCATCCAGGTGTTGCAGCGGCGTACCAAAAACAATCCGGTCCTGATCGGTGAACCGGGTGTCGGTAAAACAGCGATTGTCGAAGGGCTTGCCCAGCGTATTGTCAATGAAGAAGTCCCTGAAAGCCTGAAAGGCAAACGGGTGCTTGCATTGGACATGGCAGCGTTGCTGGCAGGTGCGAAATACCGTGGTGAATTTGAGGAACGTCTGAAAGCCGTTCTGAATGAACTGGCAAAAGACGAAGGACAGGATATTGTCTTCATTGATGAAATCCACACGATGGTCGGTGCTGGTAAATCTGAAGGCGCGATGGATGCCGGCAACATGCTGAAACCGGCATTGGCGCGTGGTGAACTGCACTGCGTGGGTGCAACGACTTTGGATGAGTACCGAAAATACATTGAAAAAGATGCAGCACTCGAACGCCGTTTCCAGAAGATCTTGGTGGATGAACCATCTGTGGAAGATACGATTGCGATTCTCCGTGGCTTGCAGGAAAAATATGAAATGCACCATGGGGTTGAGATTTCTGATCCGGCAATCATTGCGGCGGCAGAACTATCCCATCGGTATATCACTGATCGGTTCCTGCCAGACAAGGCGATTGACCTGATTGATGAAGCGGCATCCCGCATCAAAATGGAAATCGATTCCAAACCGGAAGTCATGGACAAACTTGACCGCAGGATCATCCAGTTGAAGATTGAACGGGAAGCTGTCCGCAAAGAAACGGATGATGCATCCAAGAAACGGATGGCCTTGCTGGAAGAAGAAATCGCGCGTCTTGAAAAAGAATATGCTGATTATGATGAAATCTTGAAAGCAGAAAAGGCTTCTGTCGAAGGATCCAAGCATACGAAGGAGGAAATCGAGAAAGTCCGGCTTCAGATTGATGAGGCAAAACGCCAGGGCAATTACCAGAAGATGTCAGAACTGATGTATGGCATCCTGCCTGATTTAGAAAAACGGCTGAAAGCTGAAACAGGTGACAAAGACGGCAAAACAGATGCAAAACCGAAACTGCTCCATACGGAGGTCGGTGCTGAAGAAATTGCTGAAGTGGTTTCCCGTGCAACTGGTATTCCGGTTTCCAAGATGATGGAAGGGGAAAGGGCGAAACTGCTGCGCATGGAAGATGAACTGCATAAACGGGTCATCGGTCAGCATGAAGCGGTTGTTGCGGTTTCTGAAGCCATCCGCCGTTCGCGTGCCGGATTGTCTGATCCGAACAGGCCTTATGGTTCATTCATGTTCTTGGGACCAACCGGTGTCGGTAAGACGGAACTCTGCAAGGCTTTGGCATCGTTCCTGTTCGATACCGAAGATGCAATGATCCGTATCGACATGAGTGAGTTCATGGAAAAACATTCGGTTGCGCGGTTAATCGGTGCGCCGCCAGGATATGTTGGCTATGAAGAAGGCGGCTATCTGACAGAGGCTGTCCGACGTAAACCTTACAGCGTCATCCTGCTGGATGAAATTGAAAAGGCACATCCTGATGTTTTCAATGTCCTGCTTCAGGTCTTGGATGATGGTCGGATGACAGATGGCCAAGGACGGACGGTTGACTTTAAGAATACCGTCATTGTCATGACATCAAATCTGGGTTCACATCTGATTCAATCGATGGCAGGCAGTGAACAGAAGGCGATCAAGAAAGCTGTTATGGGTGAAGTGCAGCAGCACTTCAGACCGGAATTTATCAACCGTATTGATGAAATTGTGGTCTTCCATGCGTTGGATGATAAGAACATCGGTTCTATCGCCCGTATCCAGCTTGATCTGCTGAACAAGCGTCTGGTTACCATGGATATGTCGTTGGAAATTTCGGATGAGGCTTTGCATAAGATTGCCGATACTGGGTTCGATCCGCTGTTTGGGGCACGTCCGCTGAAGCGGGCTGTCCAGAACCTCATCGAGAACCCACTTTCCAAAGAAATTCTGGAAGGCAAATTCGGACCAGGTGATGTGGTTCAGATTGATGTCGAAAATGACAGACTGGCATTCAAGAAAAAAGCCACAGACTGATTTCCAATCCTTTAAAAGAGCCGGGTAACACCCGGCTCTCTCTGGGGGTTTACAAAACATCTCCGGCATAGTCAGCAAGCCTTGAGCGTTCGCCCCGGGCAAGGAGGATATGCCCACTGTGTTGCCAGCCTTTGAAACGGTCAACGACATAAGTCAGCCCGCTGGAACCTTCTGTCAGATAGGGCGTATCAATCTGGGCAAGGTTCCCTAAGCAGACAATCTTGGTGCCAGGGCCTGCACGGGTAATCAGGGTCTTCATCTGTTTCGGGGTCAGGTTCTGTGCCTCATCAATAATCAGGAATTTCCGGATGAAGGTCCTGCCGCGCATGAAGTTCATGGATTTGATGGAAATGCGGGACTGGATCAGGTCACGGGTTGTCTGCCGTTCCCATGATCCGGCATCCCTGTTGCCGGAAGTCAGGACCTCCAGGTTATCATCGAGTGCGCCCATCCATGGTGACATTTTCTCTTCTTCGGTTCCAGGCAGAAAGCCGATGTCTTCCCCGATCGGGATAGTCGGGCGGGTGACGATGACCTCATCGTACTTTTGACTCTCAAAGACCTGCGAAAGTCCAGCTGCCAGCGTCAGCAGGGTCTTGCCGGTTCCTGCCTGACCAACAACAGTCACAAAATCAATATCAGGGTCCATCAGCAGGTTCAGGGCAAAGTTCTGTTCAGTGTTCCTTGCATGGATGCCCCAGACATTGTCTTTTCCAGTTGTATAGTCATGCAGTGTCTTGATGGAAGCACTGCTATGGTCAACAGCTGTGACACGTGCTTGGAAAGGTGGAAAAGTCTCATTCTGTTCCAGATAGACAAACTGGTTGACCTGAAGTGAAGGAACAATCGGTCCCTGGAAAGTATAGACCGTCTGGCTGTAACCATGATGGTCATTTTCTGCATGGGTTTTCAGATTGGTGCCGTTGGTTTCCCAGAAATCATCTGGTAGTTGCAGAAGTCCTGGATAAAGCAGGTCTTGGTCATCCAGCACCTGATCGTTAAAGTAATCTTCAGCAGAAAGTCCCAATGCACGGGCTTTCAGCCGGATATTGATGTCTTTTGAGACCAAGACAACCATCCTGTCTTCTTGCGCCTTAGAGAGTTCAATAACGGCACTTAAAATCTGGTTGTCTGGGTTTTGGCCATTGTCTGTAGTAATCTGCTTATCCGTTGCTGCTTCAAGGTAAAGTTTTCCCTTGGCTTCAATATGGCCGAGCTTATCAAGCGGTATCCCTTGGGAAAGCAGGACATTGCTGTCCACATCAGCAATGAGCCGATCCAATACACGGGAAACCTGCCGGGCATTCCGTGCCGTATCAGCAAGTCCCCTCTTATGGGAATCCAGCTCTTCCAATATCTTCATCGGAACGAAAATATCATGCTCTTCAAACTTGAAAAGCGATGTCGGGTCATGCATCAAGACATTGGTGTCCAGTACAAAAATCTTGGGAATACCCGATAGACTGGCAGCCTTGCTTAAAGGTGTCTGCCGGTTAGTTCCTGTCAGCTTCTTTTTCTGGACAATCTGGCGGCGTAGCTTACTTGGCTTGGCGGGCTTTTTTGCTTTTATTGAATCTCGCAGCTTTTTTTCAGAAACCAGAGTTTCCTGCTGCTTGATCTTGTCAGCAGGTTTTGTCGGCATGGTAGGCAGTGGCATCTTGACTCCGTAGCAGGTCATCCATCAGATTGAGAAAAGCAGGGCGTTCTGGTCCATTGCAATTCATCCAGTAGCCCAGTCAGTCTTTCAGATCACCTTTGACCGTTTGAAGAACCTCATCAACATGCCCTGCGACCTTGACATTACGCCATTCCTTGACGAGCTCCCCTTTTGCGTTGACCAGGAAAGTACTGCGTTCAATACCCCGGCTCAGTTTTCCATAGCGTTTCTTGACTTTCATGACATCAAAACGGTTGCAAAGCACTTCATCCGGGTCTGAAATCAAAGGGAAAGGTAGATCGAGTTTCTTAGAGAAATTCTCATGGGATTTCAAACTGTCCCGACTGATGCCGACAACAGCCGTATCGGCTTCCTGGAATAATGGATAGGCATCCCGGAAACCGATGCTTTCCATGGTGCATCCCGGGGTGTTGTCTTTCGGGTAAAGATAAATGACAAGATTCTTACCCTTGTAATCAGAAAGATTGAAAGACTTGATGGTTGATTCTGCAGAAAAATCTGGAATCACCTGGTTCATGCTCAGGGTTTCGTTAGACATGGTCATTTCCGATATTCAGGTCACAGTGAAAATCAGGGGCAGGTATAGCACGTTACCAGCCAATCATAAAGATTATGATTGACATGGCAATAATAAGCCAAACTGACAGTAATGATAATCTGAAAACCAAAACCTTGCATGCTGGAAGTGCAACAGAAAAAATCAGGTTGCCCTAAACTCTTGGCGATAGGTTGCCTGTCCTGAAATTTCAGTTAAAGACTTGATTATTCATGGTCAACTATTCAAAATAAACATTTCCCATTCTGGCAAGGGAATTTTATCTAATCAAGATTCTGAGTGAGTATAAAATGCATACAATCGGCAAATCCAAGAAGCTGGACAATGTCTGCTATGCCATCCGTGGTCCAGTGCTTGACCGGGCAAGGCAGATGGAAGATGAAGGCCAAAAAATCATTAAACTGAACATCGGCAATGTTGGTGTCTTCGGATTTGATCCTCCAGAGGAACTTGTCCGCGACATGATCCGGAATATGCAGAATGCGACAGCGTATTCTGATTCCAAAGGAATGTATTCTGCCCGTAAAGCAGTGATGCAGTATGCCCAGCAGAAACAGATTGATGGTGTGACAATTGATGACATCTATCTTGGCAATGGTGCTTCTGAGCTGATTGTTCTCGGCATGCAGGCACTGCTGAACAATGGGGATGAAGTGCTGGTTCCTGCACCAGATTATCCGTTGTGGACAGCAGCGGTCAACCTTGCAGGCGGCAAGGCAGTCCATTATATCTGTGATGAAGCCAATGAATGGATGCCGGACATTGCTGATATGGAAGCCAAGATCTCGCCAAACACCAAGGCGGTTGTCGTCATCAATCCAAATAATCCGACGGGTGCCGTGTACTCAGAAGCACTGCTGAAACAAATTGTTGAACTGGCACGCAGACATCATCTGATTATTTTCGCTGATGAAATCTATGATAAATGTCTGTACGATGGCACCACGCATACTTCCATTGCTTCCCTGGCGAATGATGTGCTGATCCTGACCTTGAATGGTCTTTCGAAGAATTACCGTGCCTGTGGTTACAGAGTGGGTTGGATGATTGTATCCGGTGAAAAACGCTATGCCAAAGACTACATTGCCGGGTTGAATATGCTGTCATCGATGCGGCTCTGCTCCAATGTTCCTGGACAGTTTGCGGTTCAGGCAGCGTTGGGTGGCTATCAGAGTATCAATGACTTGGTGGCGCCCGGTGGCCGCCTTGAACGCCAGCGTACCTTGGCGCATAAACTGCTGACGGAAATCCCTGGTGTAACCTGTGTGAAAGCGAAAGGGTCACTTTACCTGTTCCCTCGCCTTGATCCAGAAATCTATCCGATTAAGGATGACCAGCAGTTTGCCTATGATCTGTTGGATCGTGAAAAGGTCCTGATTGTCCAGGGATCAGGTTTCAACTGGATTGCGCCAGACCATTTTCGGGTTGTTTTCCTACCGCCATCCGATGACCTGAAGCTGGCTATCGGACGGCTTGCCAACTATCTTGCATTTCTCCGCAAGAAATTCGGCACAGAAGAGCTTGCCCGTGAAAAATATGGAAAAACGCATAAAAAACAAAAAGAACTGCAAGTTGCTTAAAGTATTTTAATAAGACTGAAAACAAGAAAAATGAAGCCTGTAAAAGTTGGTATCTTGGGGTTGGGAACTGTCGGTTCCGGCACATTCAATGTTCTGAAGCGCAACCAGAAAGAAATCCTGGGGCGTGCAGGACGCCGTATTGAAGTGGCAATGGTTGCCGACTGCGATGTTGAACGTGCCCAAAGCATTGTGAAAGGGGACTGTGAGGTTGTTGCTGATGCGAACCTGCTAGTCAACAATCCTGAAATTGATATTGTTGTTGAATTGATTGGTGGTTATACCGTTGCTAAAGATTTTGTCTTGAAAGCCATTGAAAATGGCAAACACGTTGTAACAGCCAACAAAGCATTGTTGGCGGTTCATGGCAATGAAATTTTTGAAGCGGCACAGAAGAAGAAAGTCATAGTTGCTTTTGAAGCAGCTGTCGCTGGTGGTATCCCAATCATCAAGGCACTTCGTGAAGGATTGACAGCCAACCGGATTGAATGGATTGCGGGCATCATCAATGGTACAACAAACTTCATCCTGTCAGGGATGCGTGACCAAGGATTGGATTTCAATACAGTCCTGAAAAATGCCCAGGAACTGGGATATGCTGAAGCTGACCCAACCTTTGATATTGAAGGGATTGATGCTGCCCATAAAGCAACCATCATGTCGGCGATTGCTTTCGGGGTGCCAGTCCAGTTTGACAAAGCATATGTCGAAGGAATCACCAAACTGGAATCCATTGATATCACCTACGCTGAACAATTGGGATACCGAATCAAACTGCTGGGCATCACTAAGCGTATGGCAAACGGTATCGAACTGCGCGTCCACCCAACCTTGATTCCAGAAAAACGCCTGATTGCCAATGTTGAAGGCGCAATGAATGCTGTTTTGGTCAACAGCGATGCAGTTGGCGCTACACTGTATTATGGTAAGGGAGCTGGTTCTGAACCGACCGCTTCAGCAGTCATTGCTGACTTGGTAGATATTGCCCGTGTGGATACAGTTGATCCTGAACACCGCGTACCTTACTTGGCATTCCAACCGGATGCGATGAACGATACACCAATCCTGCCGATTACTGAGGTCACGACCAGCTATTACCTGAGAATGCAGGTCAAGGATCAGCCAGGTGTCTTGGCAGACATCACACGGATTCTTGCCGACCTGAGCATCTCCATTGATGCGTTCCTCCAGAAAGAACCGCTTGAAGGAGAAACATTGGTTGATATCATTATCCTGACGCATCAGACTCAGGAAAAGAACATGAATGCCGCGATTGAGAAAATCGAGCAGATTTCAACAGTCATGGGGAAAATCACCAAGATTCGCCTGGAGAACCTCCTGTAACATTACGGTTCAGGCCGAACTTAAACGGGAAAGATTTGAATGTCTTTCCCGTTTTGTCTTTTGGGACAGAACATTAAATCAAGAGCATTTTGATGGTATCAAATGTCAAGATACCATCATGATACTTAGGAAGAAGGGGATGAGCAGTGTGGTGCAACGTCTTCCACAACGATTGCGCTGCATACGCCGTTTTCTGAGACCTCATAC
>JBJEXA010000183.1:0-2026 GCA_051885335.1 Oxalobacter sp.
AGGATGAACTGGTTTTTGATGGCAATTCCTTTGCTATGGATAAAAACGGGAATCTCTGTGCCCAACTGAAACATTGCCAGTCAGATTTTGAAATCATTGCCTGTAAACAGGGAGATCTTCTCAAGGGACGCATCGAAGAAAGCCCCATTCTGGAAGAAGAAGTTTATAAAGTGCTGGTTCTAGGCGTTCAGGATTACATCGGTAAAAACGGCTTCCCGGGTGTCATCATCGGTCTGTCAGGCGGTGTGGATTCCGCACTGGTTCTGGCAATTGCCTATGATGCACTAGGCAAAGAAAAAGTCCGTGCAGTGATGATGCCTTCCCAATACACCAGTGATATTTCCAACGCTGATGCCACTGACATGGCGAAACGATTGGATATCCGGTATGATATACTTCCAATTACAACCTGTTTTACTGCGTTTAATCATACACTTGCAGAACAATTCTCAGGGCTTTCTGAGGATGTAACTGAAGAAAATCTGCAAGCCCGTATCCGTGGAACCCTGTTGATGGCACTTTCCAATAAAACGGGTTCCCTTGTACTGACAACTGGCAATAAGAGTGAAACAGCTGTTGGGTACTGCACACTTTATGGTGACATGGCAGGCGGTTTTGCTGTCATCAAGGATGTCTATAAAACGCTGGTTTACCGGCTTTGCCGTTATCGGAACATTGTATCTGCAGTTATTCCTGAACGCATCCTGACCCGCCCGCCTTCCGCAGAATTGAAACCCGGTCAATGCGATCAGGATTCACTGCCACCGTATGAAACCCTAGATGCCATTGTCCGGCTGTTCATGGAAGAGCAGAAAAGTCCTGAAGAAATTGCCAGTCTCGGTTACAGTGAAGCAGACATCAACCGTATCATCAGTTTGTTGAGAATAAGCGAATATAAACGCCGACAGGCACCTGTCGGTATCCGGCTGACATCCAAGGGATTTGGTCGCGACTGGCGTTACCCCATCACCTCAAAATTCCTTGGATGACTTGGATTTGTTTTACAATGATAAACTGAAAAAAGCCTTGCAATTGGAGCCTGTATGAAAAAAATCACCGCTATCATCAAACCCTTTAAATTGGACGAAGTCCGTGAAAGCCTCTCGGACGCAGGGATCAATGGGCTGACTGTCACCGATGTCAAGGGTTTCGGTAGGCAGAAAGGTCATACGGAATTGTACCGTGGTGCTGAATATGTCGTTGATTTTCTCCCAAAAGTGAAAATCGAAGTAGTTGTCGATGACAATATCCTTGACCTTGCAGTTGAAGCTATCATCAAGGCAGCTCGCACCGGGAAAATCGGTGATGGAAAAATATTTGTCCAGAACGTTGAACAGGTCATCCGGATTCGAACCGGTGAAACAGGGATCAACGCTATCTGATTGCTAGAGATTCAATTAATTCTGAATCTTAAGATATCATACTATCATAATGTAAAAACGGGAAAATTTCTATTCTTCCCGTTTTAATGTTATTTACTGCTTAGCGCTGATGGTCCGATAGACACCGATCAGCCGCTGTGCATCTTCACGTTGTTTTGGAGACAGCTGCTCAAGTGCCTTCTTGGCCTTGTCACCTGCCATTACATAACCATTGTCATAAGCTACGCTGTACCAGCTGTAAGCCTGAGTCATATCCCTTCTCATACCGATCCCTTCTTCATACATTCTGCCAAGATGGTACTGGGCATCTTTATGACCATGTTCTGCCGCCCTTTTCATCCACATGCCACAGATCTGGTCATCGGCATTCAGACCGAAAGCTCCCCGGCAATACATATCTGCCAGTTTCACCATGGATTCAGTATCGCCTTGCTCTGCCTTTCTGGTCATTTCTGCAACCGCTTCCTTACTGGAAGAACATCCGGCAAGCGCAAAAGCGGTAGACAATGCCAACAAAGCAACGAAACAACGTTTGTAAATTGAAACCGTCATCAGAACCTCTTTAGAAGAAGGAAAAATTAAAACCTGAAGTTTACCAAAAGCATTCAAAAACCTGATGGTTTTTTACACCTACCTGCGTCCTT
>JBJEXA010000184.1:0-8749 GCA_051885335.1 Oxalobacter sp.
TTTCTGGTTGTTGGCCAGTACTTCATCAATGATTTTCTCGATAGCGCCGGTATCAGAAATTTGTTTCAGCCCTTTTTCATCAATGATACGGTCAACTGCATTGGCATCATCTGGATGGCTTTCCCATAACAGGCTGAACACTTCTTTTGCAATCTTGTTTGAGATGGTGTTGTCGGCAATGCGCTTCATCAGCAGGGACAGCTGTTCTGCGGAAACGGGGACATTGTCAATTTCAATGCCTTCACGGTTCATGGCAGAAGAAATATCCCCCATCATCCAGTTTGCACTCTGTTTTGCTAGGGATTTGCCGGTCAAGGAAACCAGTTTCTCGAAATATGCGGCCATTGCCTTGGAAGAAGTCAGCACAGTGGCATCGTATTCAGGCAGACCATATTCAGCGACAAAACGGTTCTTCATCGCACTTGGCAGTTCAGGCATGGCGGCCTTTGCCTGTTCAATCCATTCTGGGGCAATCACCAATGGCGGGAGGTCAGGATCCGGGAAATAGCGGTAATCGTCAGAATCCTCTTTCGTCCGCATTTCACGGGTTTCATGTTTGTCTGGATCATACAGCCGGGTCGCTTGGACAACCTTGCCCCCATTCTCAATCAGTTCAATCTGGCGTGATACTTCGTAATTGATGGCATCTTCCAGATGACGGAAGGAATTCAGATTCTTCACTTCACAGCGGGTACCCAGTACATCAGAGCCCGCCGGTCGGACGGACACATTGGCGTCACAGCGGAAAGAACCTTCCTGCATATTGCCGTCAGACATCCCCAACCAGACAACCAGTGCATGAAGGGTTTTCGCATAAGCCACTGCTTCAGCAGCACTGCGCATGTCTGGTTCCGTCACAATTTCCAGCAAAGGGGTCCCGGCACGGTTCAGGTCGATACCGGTCTGTCCCGGAAACTGATCATGAATGGATTTTCCGGCATCTTCTTCCAGATGGGCACGGGTTAGGCGGATAGTTTTTGTATAAGGATCCCGTCCCTTGGGTTCAACCAGGCAGTCCAGAGTACCACCGATGACAACTGGTTTTTCAAACTGGCTGATCTGGTAGCCTTTGGGCAGGTCAGGATAAAAATAATTCTTGCGTGCGAAAACCGACAGGTGTGCAACTTCTGCACCAATAGCAAGACCGAATTGGATAGCCTTCTCAACGGCTCCCCGGTTCATGACAGGCAGGACACCTGGCAATGCCAGGTCAACCGGACAGGCCTGAGTGTTCGGTTCAGCGCCAAAATGGGTGGATGCACCACTGAAAATCTTGGAGACGGTCGAAAGCTGCACATGTGTTTCAAGACCGATGACTACTTCCCACTGCATAATATTTCCTCTATCAAGGCAGCAGTATCATACCACTGCGAAAATCTTTATCACTTTCTCTGTTATTCCGGTGCTTTCAGATGCCAGTTTGTAACCTGCTGGAACTGGTGAGCAGCGTTCAGGAGCTTTGCTTCAGAGAACCAACTGCCAGTCAGTTGCAGGCCAACAGGACGTTTCGCATGGTCACCTTGACCGAAGCCACAAGGGATAGACATGCCAGGAAGTCCCGCCAGGTTGGTGGAGATCGTGAAAATATCTCCCAGATAGTTGGCAACAGGATCATCAACCTGGTCACCGAGGTTCCAGGCGACCGTCGGTGCTACAGGTCCCATGATGATGTCGCATTGCCTGAAAGCATCCTTGTAGTCATTGGCAATCAGACGGCGAACACGCTGTGCCTGGATATAGTAAGCATCGTAATAGCCGTGACTGAGGACATAAGTTCCGACCAGGATGCGGCGTTGGACTTCATCGCCAAATCCCTGTGAACGGGATTTCCGATACATATCTTGGATATCGGTATAATGTTCCGCACGGTAACCATAGCGCACACCGTCATAACGGCTCAGATTGGAAGACGCTTCGGCTGGTGCAATGACGTAATAAGCAGGGATACACAGGTTCGTATTTTTCAGGGAGATATCAATCAGTGCTGCTCCCAGCTTTTCAAACACCTTCAATGCTTCACGGATGGGCTGTTCAACTTCAGCCGAAAGCCCTTCGCTGAAATATTCCTTCGGCAGGCCGATGCGGAGACCTTCCAGAGGCTTATCCAGGCTCCCCGTATAATCATCAACAGGATGGTTCATGCTGGTAGAGTCTTTCGGGTCAAACCCGGAAATTTCCTTCAGCAACAGCGCACAGTCTTGGGCTGTCTGTGCAATGATGCCACCTTGGTCCAGGGAAGAGGCATAGGCAATCATCCCAAAACGGGATACACGGCCATAAGTCGGCTTGATACCTGTAACGCCACAGAAAGAAGCTGGCTGGCGGATGGAACCACCGGTATCCGTCGCTGTGGCTGCAGGTGCCAGACGAGCGGCGACTGCAGCGGCAGAACCACCGGATGAACCCCCGGGCACCGCACGGGTGTCCCATGGATTTTTCACGGTACCAAAAGCAGAATTTTCATTGGCGGAACCCATGGCAAATTCATCACAGTTCAGCTTGCCAAGGTTCACCATGCCGATAGCTTTCAGCTTCTCAACAACCGTTGCATCGAATGGACTCACATAATTGGCCAGCATTTTGGAACCGGCCGTGGTACGCCAGTCCTTTGTGACAAAGATATCCTTATGGGCAACAGGCACGCCAGTCAGTGGGTGGGAATTGCCTTGAGCAATCCGTTTATCGGCTTCAGAAGCCTGTTTCAAAGTCAGATTCTCATCAACGTGCAGGAAGGCATTCAAATTGCTGGCGTTAATCCGTTTCAGGAACAGGTTCGCCAGTTCCGTTGCAGAAACCTGCTTGGTCTGCAAAAGGGCAGACAGTTCCGAAATTGTTTTGGTATGCATGGAATTGGATGACTGCAAAAAAATAACCGGGTAAAAGGATGGTTATGCCAGAAGCATAGCCGTTTATTCGATAACCTTTGGAACGAGGAAAAGCCCGTTCTCGACAGCAGGCGCAGGTGCCTGATAATCTGTACGGTGATTTTCTTCCGTTACAATATCAGGGCGTAAACGGAGGGCGACATCATCCTCGAAGGCAGAAATAGGGTGTGCAAGCGGTTCAACACCTGCGGTGTCAGCAGAACGCAGCTGTTCAACCAGATCCAGGATCCGATTCAGCTGTTCAGCGGTTTTCTGTATCTGTGCACCGGAAACATCAAGCTGTGCCAACTTGGCGATACGGTCCACATCAGAGAGATCAAGAGCCATAAGTCAGGTACTTCCTAAATTCCTAAAAATCGGGATTGAAACGCATCAAAAAGCGGTTCAGTTGATATGTATCCGTAAAATTATAAGGTAGAATAGCAAGGATTTACATATCTGTAAGTCTGCAGCGGTTTCATGTAGACTATCCATGGACTTTTTAAGGATGCCCTCCGCCGAAAAGGCGTTTTTTGAATATTGAAGAACAATCATGTTTGGTTTTGGTTTCTTTCGCAGTTTTTTCTCAAATGACCTGGCTATTGACCTTGGTACAGCCAATACACTGATTTATGTCAGAAAATCCGGTATTGTGCTGGATGAACCTTCTGTTGTTGCCATCCGCTATGATGGGCTCGGTGGCAGGAAAAGCATCCAAGCTGTAGGCCGTCAAGCCAAGCAGATGCTCGGTAAGGTGCCAGGCAATATGGAAGCTATCCGCCCGATGAAAGATGGAGTGATTGCAGATTTCACGGTTACCGAACAGATGCTCAAGCACTTTATCCGTATGGTGCATAATTCCCGGTTTGTCCGTCCATTTCCCCGCATCATCATCTGCGTTCCCTGCGGCTCTACCCAGGTTGAACGCCGTGCCATCCGAGAATCAGCATTGGGCGCAGGCGCATCCAAGGTCTACCTCATTGAAGAACCAATGGCGGCGGCAATCGGTGCAGGTCTGCCGATTTCTGATGCAACCGGTTCCATGGTCGTTGATATTGGTGGCGGTACAACGGAAGTGGGTATCATTTCTTTAGGGGGTATGGTTTACAAGGGATCTATCCGTGTCGGTGGTGACCGTTTTGATGAGGCGATCGTCAATTATATCCGCCGCAACTATGGTATGTTGATCGGTGAACAGACTGCTGAAGCCGTCAAGAAAACCATCGGTTCTGCTTATCCAGCTGATGAAGTCCATGAAATGGAGGTCAAGGGACGCAGTCTTTCCGAAGGGATACCCCGTTCTTTTACAATCACCAGCAAAGAAATCTTCGAGGCCCTTAATGATCCGCTGACCCGTATTGTCGGTGCCGTCAAGATGGCATTGGAACAGGTTCCGCCGGAACTGGGAGCCGACATTGCAGAAAAAGGCCTGATGCTCACCGGCGGTGGTGCACTTCTGCACGATCTTGACCGTCTTCTCCGGGAAGAAACCGGCCTGCCGGTCCTGACTGCAGAAGATCCATTGACCTGCGTGGTTCGTGGCTGCGGTGAAGCGCTGGAACACCTTGACCAGTATGAAAACGTCTTCTCTTATGAATAAGAAGAGGAGACAGGATTCAGGCATCTTGGCAGGGAGAGGTCTGTCTTAAGCTGAAATGCAGAACGAACCATCGCCGCTTTTCAAGCAGGGAATATCAGCAAAGGTGAAACTTGTCGTCTTTGTTGTGTTGGCGTTTATCCTGATGCTTGGCGATGTACGTTTCAAGGTTTTAGGCGGCGTCCGGACAGTCATCAATACCTTTCTTTATTCTTTTCAGCGGGTAGCAGTCATCCCATCGGGATTTGTGGATGCTGCTGAGGAGTTATTCCGTACCGGTGATGATATGCGGGATGAGATCGAAGTCTTGCATAAAAAGGCATTGCAGGATGCACCGGTTATCCAGAAAGCTGCCTTACTTGAACAGGAGAATGCCCAGCTGAGGGAACTGCTTGGACTCAAACGGCAGATACCTGTTCCGACACTTGCCAGTGAGATTCTTTACGATGTCCATAACCACTTCATCAATAAGATTGTCATCAATCGGGGATCAAATGATGGTGTTGCGGTCGGTCAGGCGGTCATTGATGAGGGAGGCGTGATTGGACAGGTTTCCAATGTCTGGCTTGCCACCAGTGAAATTACACTGTTGACAGACCGGTCACAGGCGATTCCTGTCATGAATACCCGGACAGGTGAACGAACTGTGGCCTTTGGCGGAGGCCAATCCGGCTTTCTTGAACTCCGTTTCATATCAGCGGCATCAGATATCCAGGAAGGAGATAGGCTGGTTACTTCCGGCATTGATGGTGTCTATCCAGCTGGGACTGCCGTTGCCGTGATTTCAAAGATTATTCCCGCCTCTTCAGAAGTCAATAGTCAGATTCTTTGTACCCCATTGGGGGGGATCAACCGTCAGAAACATGTGCTTGTCTTGTTGACGGACATTGATGCCTATCCTGCCAGACCACCTCTGGAACCCAAGAAAAAGAAAGGTGAACTGCCGCAGAAACAGGAGAGGACATCATGAACGGATTTGCCCATACACAGGAAAACAACCGTTCATCTTTTGGTTGGGGGTTCATCGCCTTTACCCTGTTCACCGCTTTCATGCTGAATCTCATACCATGGGGACAGGTCTATGGTGTGCCTGATTTCCTGGCAATCACCCTTTTGTTCTGGAGTATCCACCAGCATCGCCGTGTTGGAATCGGGATTGCTTTCTGCCTAGGGCTGTTGATGGATGTCAATAATGCGACATTCTTGGGGGAAACTGCATTTGCCTATACCCTGATGACCTACTTTGCCATTACACTGCATAGACGGATACTCTGGTTCTCATGGAGCAGGCAAATCTGGTATATCCTCCTGCTGCTTTGCATTCCGTATATCACCGGTATGATGATACAGCTTTTCGCAGGTGGCGAAATGACAGGGGTGTTCTGGATACTGGATTGCGTCATTGGGGCAGTCATCTGGCCATTGGCCTATTGGTTGTTGTCTTGGCCACAGCGTTTGGAAGCAAAGGCAGATGACCAGATTTGAGGTTGGATAGAAAAGAAGATGTGAAATGGCAAATCCGGGTGATAACGACAAGAATATGCACCAGTTCCGCAACAGGATTGTTGCCTTGGGTATTTTTGTACTTGCCTGCTTCCTGGTTCTGCTGCTTCGTTTTGTCTGGCTGCAGATTGTCCGCTATGACAGATATGCGGCAAAGGCAGAGGACAACCGTGTCACCATTGTTCCGACCATGCCTGAGCGTGGGCTCATCCTTGACCGGAACGGTGTTATCCTCGCCAGCAACTATTCTGCCTATACCCTTGAAATCACACCGGCGAAAATTGAGGGCAAGCTCGAAGAAGTCATCAACAGGCTGGCTGCTTTCATTGATATTACCGACTTTGACCGCAAACGCTTCAAACGCCGTATGGAAGAAGCTAAACGGTATGACAGCATCATCCTGAAAGCTAAATTGTCTGATCGGGAAGTCGCCCGTTTCATTGTTCAGCGTTTCCGTTTCCCGGGGGTTGATGTCCAGGCAAGGACCTTCCGTCGGTATCCGATGGGAGCTGTTGCTTCCCATGCCATCGGGTACATCAGCCGTATGAGTCAGCGTGATATTGACAGCCTAGACGAAGAAGATGCCCAGAACTATATCGGCACCACCCATTATGGCAAGGAGGGCATTGAACAAAGTTACGAAAAGGTTCTGCATGGGATTACCGGTTATGAAAAAATGGAAGTTTCTGCCAGTGGCAGGGCTGTCCGTTTGTTGGAAAGCCGTCCTACCGTGCCTGGTAGCAATATTGTCCTTTCCATTGATATCGGTCTCCAGAAAACAGTTGAGCAGGCCTTCGGGAACCGACGCGGTGCATTGGTCGCTCTGGATCCTAATACCGGTGAGGTGCTGGCATATGTTTCCAAACCGACATTTGATCCAAATCTTTTTGTAGATGGCATTGACCATCAGAACTGGGATGTCCTCAACAATTCCCCGAACAGGCCGTTGCTGAACCGGCCGATCCGAGGGGCATATCCGCCAGGCTCCACTTACAAGCCGTTCATGGCAATGGGGGCATTGGAACTCAAATATCGGACACCGGAACAGGGTATCAGTGATCCCGGCTACTTCCAGTATGGAGATCATAAATTCCGGGATGATGCCAAGAACGGGCATGGTTATGTCACCATGTTCAGCTCCATTGTCACTTCCTGCGATACTTACTATTACATTCTGGCAAGGGATATGGGTGTTGATGTGATCCACGACTTTATGATGCAGTTCGGTTTCGGTCAGAAAACCGGTATTGATCTCGTTGGTGAACGGACAGGGGTCCTGCCATCCAAGGAATGGAAACGCAAAGCCTATAAGAAAGAGAAACAACAGGAATGGTTCCCGGGCGAAACCATCTCTTTGGGAATCGGACAGGGATACAATACTTTCACGCCAATGCAGATGGCGTTTGCCACGGCATTGCTCTCCAATAATGGTGTAGCGGCACGTCCGCATCTGGTGAAGGAAATTGAAGACCCTGTCACCCATGAGCGGACACCTGTCACCACAGAAACCGTCCGTCTTGACCAAATGAAACAGGCGAACTTTGACTTCATCAAACGGGCGATGGTCGGCGTGGCCGGTTATGGAACAGCCAGAAAAGTCTTTGGCAATGCCCGTTACTCCAATGGCGGCAAGACCGGTACAGCCCAGGTCTTTACGGTAGCGCAGGACAAGACATACAAATCCTATTATCTGTCTGAATTCAAGCGTGACCATGCGCTCTATATCGCTTTTGCACCAGCAGACAAACCGCGGATAGCCATCGCTGTCATCGTTGAAAATTCAGGGTTTGGTGCTGATGCGGCCGCACCGATTGCACGTCGCGCATTAGATTACTTTATGTCTGGCAAGACGGATGGAAATGCCAATGCCGGTGGTCCTGCCAATAAAGGCAATAGCAAAAAGACGGAAGAAGATGGCAAAACGCCATCTGATACACCAGCCCCAGGCAACGCCCCGCAGCAGCCATCCACACCAACAGCTGCAGCAACACCGGTAACTGCGCCGAAAGAAGAAAAAAAACAGGAAAAATAAGAGGCATCCATGGATAATACCTTCAATAACTCTTTCCTGACACGGATAAAAAAACTGGGCAGCACATTCGATGGGCCATTGACACTTATTGTCTTTTTGATCATGTCTGTTGGCATCATCACCCTGTATTCGGCTGGGATTGATTTCCCTGGCCGTGTTGAAGACCAGCTCCGCAACATCATCATCTGCTTTGTCATTATGTGGATTGCCGCAAGCATCCCGCCCCAGCGGTTGATGCGGTTTGCTGTACCGGTCTATACAGTTGGAATTGCCCTATTGATAGCCGTGGCGATGTTTGGGCTTGTCCGAAAAGGTGCCCGCCGATGGATCAATATCGGCATTGTCATTCAACCATCCGAAATCATGAAAATCGCTTTGCCGCTTATGCTGGCATGGTATTTCCAGAACAAAGACGGCAAAATCACCTGGCGGGAATATGTCAAAGCATTCATCATCCTTGCGATACCAGCTGCACTCATCATGAAACAGCCTGACCTTGGAACTGCCATCCTGGTTGCCGCAACAGGGTTTTATGTCATCTTTCTGGCAGGGTTGGCATGGAAAGCCATTCTCATCATGTTCGGCTGTTTTGCCGCATCACTGCCACTCATCTGGATGCTGCTGCATGATTACCAACGTCACCGGGTGTTGATGCTCATAGACCCATCTTCTGACCCATTAGGCAAAGGGTTCCATATCATCCAGTCTATCATTGCCATCGGTTCAGGCGGCATTACCGGTAAAGGCTGGATG
>JBJEXA010000185.1:0-2018 GCA_051885335.1 Oxalobacter sp.
CCAGTTTCAGCAATTTACCCAGAATAACCCCAAGTGCAAGCACACCAAAAACCGACAGAATGGTGAAAATAATGCCCTCCTTGCCAGCATTGAGTGCTTCGAAAAGATTCATGCCAAAACCAAGGCCGACAACAGAGGCCTGAAGCAAGTATTTGGATACCTTTTTGCTCATGTCTGGAAACGGATTTTTCCAGAAAACAGCAAGAGCAAGACCGATAAACAGTGCCACAGGAATAGACACGCACGGCATCAGGCAGGCAATTAAAAGCAGAAAAAACACGCCTTTATTCAGAAGACTGGCAGACAGATTCATTTTGATTCTCAAGGTATAAGCCATTTCCCCTAATATTATAGAGGGCTGTAGAGATGGTGCGACATGCTACAGAGGCCTACATATTGTAGGCATTGCATTCAAAAATATTTCAATAAACAATTATTCTGCGGGACAAGAAGGGTAATAATGTTTAAATTCTTGCCATTGATTGTAGATGATATCAGATAACAGGACAGGAATCTGGATACTGGTGATGTAGATTCACTCCAATCATAGCAACCGTCCTGAAACATCCTCGATTCTGGTACTAGCAGAGATATTCTCTTGAAAAAAGCATTCGAGTAATTCTATTCCTACGGCTTTTCCAAGACCTATGAAGATTGAAGGAACCAAGAGAAGAGGAAGTGACACCTGCGGTTCCCAATGTCCTTTTTTTGGGGGGGGCAATACCACGTACCCAATCAGAAACGGGTAGCAGACACTCCTGAGTTTGCCATTCCTGCCGGTAAGGTTTATCTGTCGGTCATCATCGACTGCTTTGATGGGATGGTGGTTGCAGACAAATCATCGGACCGCCCAGATGCCATGCTGGCAGATTCCCACCTTGGATCTGGCGGTGATCAATCATCTATCGTGCACCGGAGCAATATTTCATAACGATAGGGGGCACATTACCGATGGTCTGGATAGATAGAGAGGATGCAGAAGTACCATCACCAAAGATCCTTGTCCAGAAAGAGTTGCTCCCCGGATAATGCAGCATGTGAGGGATTCTTTGGGCAGATAAAAAACGAATGTTTCTATGGCAGAAGTTTCAGAGGATATACCATAAACGAATTCAGGAAATACTTGGATGGCTACATCAGATGGTATAACGAATCCCGTATCAAAATGTCTCGAGGTAATCGCAGTCCTGTAGAATATAGACTTGTATGTGGCTATGCCGATGCATGAAAAATTTGTCCAAAAAATGTCTGCCCCTATTTTTTGCAATGACGATTATTGTAGACTTTATTATATACTCACAAAAGACTTCCTTATCGTTATAATAGAGCATTCCCAGCTTTTCTGATGAGAGGAAAAATGGCTGATTCTACCTGCCCATCCTGCGGTGCCCCTATATCTGGTTCGGTTTCTGTCTGTTCGTTCTGCAACAGCCCTATTGTGCGCTCCCAACCGGCTTCGTCGCAATCCAACAGACCCGTGGCATCTGATACGGATGATGCACGGTTTGATAATAATACTGTTCAGGATCAGCAGATGGAACAAGAACCGATGATGCAGCATACTGAGGTCTATCAGCCTCAGCCCCGGCGTAGCCGTACTAAGCTATGGCTTATCATTGCGGTGGTTGTCATCATCATCTTGTTGATGTACAGCTGCAGCAGCAGTGATGACAACAAAGCGCCAAAGCCAGCAAAATCAGTCTCAACATCAACGCAAGCGGATATGAATACTACCAAACCTAATGGACAGTCGGTTGTGGTTTCAACTGGTTTGGATAGTAATAAGGCAACAGCTGATAATGGGGATGTCAATACACTGTATACAGCGATGAAGCAAAAGATGGCATTGGCACAGAAACGTTATATGCAGGCATGGAACAAAGTACCGACACAATACCGGAGTGCAGCACAGCAGTCCATTAGTACCCTGCCCAAACAGGTGGATGCGAAGTGCAAGACCTTGGCAAGGCAGTTCATGACACCGGGTCAGGATACGGAACGTCGCGCCATTTATCTGA
>JBJEXA010000186.1:0-8735 GCA_051885335.1 Oxalobacter sp.
ATATTGCCGTCTTCAGTAGGTGTAGCACCAGTATTGCTGTCATTACCCGTATCGTATTCGATATGGGTGATGGAACCATAAAATGAGGTATTCTCGGAAACGTTGTGCGTGTAGCCGAATGTGATTGATCGCAAGTCTTCTGGGGTATTGCCTACAGTG
Organism: Oxalobacter sp.; assembly: GCA_051885335.1. Lineage (GTDB taxonomy): Bacteria > Pseudomonadota > Gammaproteobacteria > Burkholderiales > Burkholderiaceae_D > Oxalobacter. The sequence continues at coordinate 160 of JBJEXA010000186.1, forward strand.
GTAGATTCCCTGCTGTTCCGCATACGGGTGTAATCAACAGCAGCATTGAGACTGCCTTTGCCTATCGCATAATTCATACCGACATGCCAGGCATCACGGTCTAATGGTGATTCAATGAAACGGTTCTGGTTGATACCGAGCTGTCGTTTACCAGAAAGAAAATCACGTGTCGCTTCCAGCGCACGGTCATTCTGCCTTTCATAATTCAGTTCAAAACTGGCAGGACCGAAAGCGTAAGATCCAGATGAACTGTCATATAAGGGCTCTGATGATGTATCTGCAGTTATATCCCTCTTATGAGATTGGGTATCCTGATGCCGACTTGGCGTTTGATTGAAAACAGCAGGTTTTTCTGCTAAAGCGATCAGGTTGCCTTTGGCATCAATACCTGGCAGTGCTTTTTCTTGAGTAACAGCCAGAGAGTATCTTTTGTCTGAAGATGAAGCCGATGCAAATTCATGGGTAGCGGGTTCACGCTCTGTCCATGCTTTGTGGCCAGTCATAGGCTTATGCTGTTTTTTCTTCGCAGAAAGACGTTGTAGTTTCCGTTTAGGTGCTGGGATAGCTTTACTGCTGCCGGCAGCAGAGGCTGCCTGGAAGGCATAAACACATAAACAGCCCATCAGGGATGTTGCCAGCAGATGGTACAGTTGATGATGTTTCAAAGTCATAAACATCTTCCAAATCGACATCAGAAAACAGATGAAATGTCAGAGAAATTGTTCATTCTCATCCATAACATGATGTCCAGTCAGCGGATATTCAAGTCAGAAAGTCACTTTTGGATTGCAACGAGTAATTTTTCGGCAGAGTTTTGCCCAGTGCCTTGAGATTTTTTTTCGACAGACACTTTTGAACCAATGAGAAAGTGGGATCAGTTCTGTTCCACCCAGACCATCAATAATGACCAAACGGATATCATTCTCATTTTTCTGGACGACAATATTGGATATCTGAAGGTCATTGACCACAATATTCCATTTCATCAGATAATCTTTGAGTTTGTCCAAAGCAATATGGAGTTCAGAAATTTCTGCTTCTGAGGGAGACTTATCAAGAAATTCTTGCAGACGGGGTGCCCGGTCTGATGAGCCTGGTGAGGCTAGAATCAGTTCCTGTTCAACCCCGATAAAGCTATCCTGTTCAAACTTGCCGTAAAAGCGGGGAATATGGTCAAAAGGGACTTTATGGTCGATCAGATGCTGATAATATTCAATCTCGCGTCGGGTCTGTTTGGCATTGTCTTTGGGACTGATCTTGATAAGGCGTGCCGGATCATGAGGGTCCTGGTAGCACTTGCGTTCAGAACCTCCTCCAATAAATCGCCAAGTTGTAAAGTCAATATCAGCCATCACAAGCAAGCAAAATATATCCACGATGGTCAAGGAACAGCCATCAAAGCCAACAGAATAATCTATCAGCCTATCAACTGGCAATCAGATACCTTCATTATTCTGGTTGAGTGTCTTGAGGCTCTGGTTTGCCAGCAATGGCTGGTTTCTGAAGAAAGACAGACGGAATCAGGTTGATGAAGAATGAAACAGCGACACCAATCAAGGTATCAATAATACGGTTTGTGGCAAATTCTGTGATGCTGACATCACCGCCATGGGTGATGGTCACGCTCAGGAAGGCGATGCAGGTGATGTTGGTCAGCGTGCTTTTCTTTAAGAAATCGATGAACACCTTGGTACCAGGAAACAGGCTGGTTTCATCCCAGCCAATCGGAATCCTGACTTTCCGGATGATGTTTGCAATATACATCAGCGGAATGATGCAAAGGGTGATTAATCCATAACGTAGGATAGGCCGCCCTAGAATATAATAATTATGGGTCAGATACAGGATGCCCATGCCGGTAAAACCTCCCAACAGTGTCCCAACAGTCCGATTCAATCCTACGCGTACCGTACTCTTGATTTCTGATTGAAGGCAGATAACCGTAGCGATTCCTGCATAAAAGGGAATCCCCGTACCGATATTAAAAAATTCATACAAGAGACAACAGATGAAAACACCAATTGTTGCCCTAATGATGACCTTACCCATAAGCCCCGAAATCCAACAGATGAAGGCATATCATATGCTGAAAATGCAGGGATGTTCCTTGACCTAGGTTTTGTTTTTAAATCATCAACATACAAAAAAACGGATGTGCTTGACTTTGGTCAATCTTTAATCTGGTAAGGATCCTCAAATCCCAATTTGGCAAGGATTCTCGTTTCCAACGCTTCCATAGCTTCAGCTTCATCATCCTCAATATGGTCATAACCTTGGGCATGGAGGACACCGTGGATGACGAGATGGGCAGCATGTTCAATCAGGGTTTTATGCTGTTCTTCGGATTCACGGAGCAGGACATCAGTACAGAGGATGATGTCTGCACAGACCGTTGTGTCTGTTTCACCGATATCGACATCCAGGAAATCAGCCGATTCTTCATAGGGGAATGTCAATACATTGGTGGGATACTCTTTGTTCCGGTAGGCACTGTTAAGCGCGAGACCTTCTGTGGCATCAACAAACCGCAAGGTGATGACTGCATTCATTTGCAGTGCAGATTGCACCCAACGCCTTAAGCGCCAGCGGGGCAGGGTTTCTTTTAGACGGGTATCGGGGTATTGGACGGACAGGGAGAGTTTATGTATTTCCATGAATTTCATGCCTTAAGAATCAAGTCAGCGCATCATCTACCGCTGTTTCTTCAATATGTGTTGCTTTGGGATGAGAAAGCGGTGTACGTCCGGTCTTTGCCTTATTAAGGGTTTTCTGTTTTTCTGCATGTTCATACGCATCAACAATCCGGGCGACCAATGGATGACGGACAACATCGGCACTGTTAAATTGCGAAAAAGCGATGCCTCTGACACCCTTTAGGATATGCATCGCATCGACCAGACCGCTTCGCTGGTTGTGCTGCAGGTCAATTTGTGTGACATCGCCGGTGACAACGGCACGGCTGCCAAAACCGATACGTGTCAGGAACATCTTCATCTGCTCGGGTGTGGTATTCTGAGCTTCGTCCAGAATGATGAAGGCATTGTTCAGAGTCCTGCCACGCATATATGCCAGGGGTGCTATTTCGATGGTTTGTTTTTCAAAGCATTTTTGAGTGCGTTCAAAACCCAGCAGATCATACAGTGCGTCGTAAAGTGGACGCAGGTAAGGGTCGACTTTCTGGGCAAGGTCACCGGGCAGGAAGCCTAGGCGTTCACCGGCTTCTACGGCAGGGCGTGTCAGGATGATGCGCTGGACGGCATCTCTTTCCATCGCATCCACTGCACAGGCAACAGCAAGATAGGTTTTTCCGGTACCTGCTGGGCCGATACCGAATGTGATGTCATGTTCCAGGATGGCTTTCAGGTAATTGACCTGTCGGGGAGTTCGCCCACGCAGGTCAGTGCGGCGTGTCTTGAGGACCGGGCTAGTCATTTCTGCTTCAGCCAGCTCAACAGCCGGTACACCTGCTGCCAGGTGTTTTGTCATTGCACGGTGTTCCACCAATGCCAGTTGGATATCGTTAAGCTGGACAGGCTGGTCTGATGCTGCATAAAAATTTTCCAGAATCTGTTGGGCAATGCCCGCATTTTTTCCCTTCAGGATGAAGCTGCTGCCTCGGCGGACAATGTCCACATCCAGTGCTGAAGAAATCTGACGGAGATTCTCATCTAGCGGTCCGCAAAGGTTCGACAATCGTTCATTGTCGGGTGGCTCTGGGGAATAATGCAAGGTATCCGGATGGTTCTTGGATGGACTATTCACCGTTTTTCCCTTTTAAGACTTAAAGTTAAATCATTATTAATGCTTATAATAGACTGTAAAATATCATTCTTTTCGATCAGAAAACTCACCTCTAAGCGAGAAATTCACTGATTCGGTGATTCGCACATTGCACATCTGTCCAATGAAGTCTACAGGATTGCCTTCAACCGGAATATGGACAACCCGGTTGTTGTCGGTTTTACCTTGGACGGCTTGATCATTGCGGTGTGAAACCTGCTCAATCAGTACTTTCTGGATACTGCCAACCATCTGCTGGTTGTAATAACGGGTGTTTGCATCAATCTTTTCCTGCAAGGTTGCCAGCCGTGCCTTGCGGACATCCAACGGTGTGTCAATTGGCAATGATGCTGCCGGTGTGCCTGGTCGTGGGCTATACAGGAAACTGTAGCTGTTGTCGAAACCGACATCTTCAATCAGTTTCATCAAGTTGTTGAAGTCCTCATCCGTTTCACCTGGGAAACCGACAATAAAATCACTGGAAACCAGCAGGTCAGGACGGATAGCCTTCAACCGCCGGATGATGGATTTATATTCAATCGCCGTATAACCTCGTTTCATCGCAGCCAAGATACGATCAGAACCGTGCTGTGCGGGCAGATATAGATGACTGACCAGCTGAGGGATACGGTCATAGGCATCAATCAGCCGTTTGGTGAATTCACGGGGATGGCTGGTCACGAAGCGGATACGTTCGATGCCAGGAATTTCAGCGATGTATTCGAGCAGCATCGTAAAGTCTGCAACACTGCCATTTTCAAAACTTCCTCTGTAGGCATTCACGTTCTGGCCGAGCAATGTAACTTCTTTTACTCCTTGTTCAGCAGCTTCTGCCACTTCGGTCAGCACATCTTCAAATCTCCGGGAAACTTCAGCTCCCCGGGTGTAGGGTACGATGCAGTAGCTGCAATATTTACTGCATCCTTCCATGATGGAAACATAAGCTGTCACCCCTTCAATCCTTGCCGGTGGCAGATGGTCAAATTTTTCGATTTCCGGAAAACTGATGTCCACCTGTGGGTCGCCAGTCTTTTCATAAGCCCGGATCATCTGAGGCAACCTGTGCAATGTCTGTGGTCCGAAAACCAGGTTCACATAAGGGGCACGCTTGACAATCGCTTTGCCTTCCTGGGCTGCCACGCAACCAGAAACCGCAATCATCACATCCGGACGCTCTTTCTGGATCCGTTTGAAGCGCCCCAAGTCTGAAAACACTTTTTCCTGGGCTTTTTCCCGGACGGAACAGGTATTCAACAGGATCAGGTCAGCTTCTTCAGGAATGTCCGTACAGACATATCCACCATCTGTTTCCAACAAAGCCGCCATCTTGGACGAATCATATTCGTTCATCTGGCAGCCGAAGGTTTTAATGAATACTTTTTTCTGCATGTCAATGGAAAGGTTTTGGGGTATCAATCAACCTTCAAGTTTAACCCATTTGCCGGTACAGTCCCATAGCCTGTGGGAGCTGTCAGAACAGGCTGTCCCAGGTATCCGATAGGGCGACGGCACATTGGATGATACCGACCATCGCGGATGTCGAAGGGAAAATACCTGCCAATGAACGGTCTTCATGGGAGATGCCGGCAGAAAGCAATCCCAAGTCATTCCGGTAAGCAAGGATACGCTCGAAAGCTTCCCTCGCCTGTTCCTTCCGTCCCAATGCGTTGATGGCCAATATCCACCAGAACGTGCAGATGAAAGGCAGATTTTCTTGGGGGGTGTCGATGGCTTTTTCACTGCATAGCAGGAAATAGCCTTGCCGGAGTTTTTCCGTAATCCGGTCAACAGTCTTGATGACCCGTTCATCATCGGCGGGCAGGAAGTGCAGGTCAATCATCCGCAGCAGGCTGGCATCCACCGTATTACCTTGCCAGGTTGCCGTGAATGCCTGAATTTCCGGATTCCAGGCATTCTCAATGATCCGTTCATGGATGATGGCTGCGCGTTCTGCCCATTCTTTTGCGGATATTGCCAAATCAAGTTTTGCCGCAATCCGGGACAGACGGTCACATGCTGCCCAACACATCATACTGGAATAAGTATGGATGGCAGATTCACCATATCCCCAGATATCCAAGTCTGGCTGATGGTATTTTTCAAAAGCTGTTTCTCCCAAACGTTCAAGCTGTTCAAAAGCTGATTTGCTGGCAGGGTGGTAAAGGCGTTCATCGAAGAATGCCTGGGTACAGGCAAGCACAGCTGCCCCGTAACTGTCATGGTGTTCAGGGATTTCCCAGATACCATCCTGGTTCTTCGAGACAACTGTTCGATGATGGATGTCATAAACCGCCTGGAAAGGCATGCCGTTTGAGTTGGCAATGACATTCATCAGATATCGTAGATACCGTTCCATCGTACCGGTTGCTCCCAGGCGGTTCAATGAACCGATGACAGAACAGGCATCCCGTACCCAGCTCAGGGAAGCCGCCTGCCTGACTGGTGATAGGCAGTCTTCATCCAGGGAACTATGACCGGCGACAACAGCCCCGGTATCATAAAACGTATTCAGACGCAGGGTGATGGCAGTACGGATGACTTCATCCTGCCATTCCAACGGGATGGAAATATTATGGATCCAGCCCTGCCAGTAGGCGATGGTTGCATCGTAAGCAGTTCGTCCAAAGGTTTTCGGAGCGGTTTCCAATGCCTGATCTGTTCCCATGACCAATGTGATACTGTCTTCCAAGTAAAATGCCTGTTCTCCCAACAGAGCAGAGATGGAAGCATCTGTCGTAACCCGGAAATTCTGTTCTCCGCACTTGAAAGTAATATGGTTCGCACCGATAGTCTTCTGCATGGAGCCATCAGCTGTCTGACATGGACGGATTCGGACGGCAATGCGTGGTCTGCCAGCAATCCGGCGGATAATGCGGACAATGACCGGTGGAGTAAACAGACGGTCATATTGGATATAGCAAGGAGCAAAATCCACTATTTCAACCACATTATGAGCATTGTCGGCGAAACGGGTGACCAAGACAGGGGTATTCCGGATATAGTATTGATCTTTGCTACGGACTTTTTCAAACAACAGGTCAATGAAACCGGTTTCATCGGCTTTTTTGCAGCAACAGCAAGTTGATGCCAATGCATCGCATAGAGGATGGCTGTCAAATACTGGGAAACACCACCAAGCAATCCGTCCATTGCTGTCAATGATGGCGCTTGTCCGTGAATTGCCGACCAATCCTGAATCATGCAGTTGCATATGTTTTCCTAAAGGTGAAATAACCATCAAAATCCCTGTTTTTCCAGAAAAGAAAAACAGGATATAAAAATAATTGTAACTGCTGTACTTTCCCTCTGTACACCATTTAAAGATATCGTCATACTATCATTATCCAGCCTTGGATTTAATTGAATGGGAGAGATTGCGTGAGAGCGTTCCTTTTAGCCTGTTTTTTGGCATTGCAAATGCCAATGGCATTTGCCGGATGGTCAGGAGTGGTTGAAGAGGTGGTTTCAGGCGATTCCCTGAAAGTCAATTATGAGGGTGGGCTCTACAACGTGCGGCTCTATGGTGTAGAAGCACCGAAACTGAATCAGCCCTATGGTGTTATGGCACGGGAGGCAACCAGCAATCTGACACTTGGACGTTCTGTGGATGTCCATCGGGTTTATGCTGATGGTAATACCGATGTTGCCATCGTCTATGTTCATGACCAGTTCAGTATTCAGGCTTATCTGACTGGAGCTGGTTTGGCTTGGGTTCATCAGGTAGCCTGCAGATATGAAAGCTGTGCAAATTGGCAGTCCATGCAGGCACAGGCAAAAGATGCCAGACATGGCCTGTGGGCAAGCGCCAATCCTGTTCCTCCTTGGAATTGGAGAAGCAGGGCGACAGCAGTGAAACGGAAACAGGTCGTCCGCAAGAAGAAACCTGTCAAAAAGCCAACGAAACGAAGCGTCGTCCGACAGGTTCAGGCTGATAAACCAATTGAAAATGCAGTGATACATCCGGAAATGCCAAAGGTTCAGTCACAGCAGTCAGCATCACCAGCCGTACCTGCATTTATACCAAAACCTGTTCCAGCAGTTGCACAGCCTGCACACTCACACTGATTGTCTGGCACTCTGGATTTTGGACAATCCTTCCCATTTTATGGTGGTTGAAAATGGGAAGGATGTTTATTGTGTTCTATCAACAGAGACAGTGTCCAATCACCGTTATAATCAGCTATTTTCCAAATAGAACAATTAGCAGAAAGTTCCGATGCAGGCAGTACCTGAAAAAATAAAAGCAGTGTTCTTTGATATTGATGGCACGTTGATCAGTTTCAAGACGCATTCGATGCCGGATTCGACCCGGGAAGCGTTGCAGATTTTGCGGGATAAAGGTATCAGGCTTTATATTGCGACGGGCCGTTCGCCAAACATGATGCCGTTCATGGATCGGTTTTTCAGATTTGATGCTTATGTGGTGCTGAACGGACAATACTGCTATGGACCATCAGGCGTCATCCGAAAGCATACAATTGATGTGTCAGATATCCGCAGGCTCAAGACATTGATACGGAAACATCGTTTTCCCTGTCTGTTCATCCACGAAAGGGGCGGCAGCTTAAATATCATTGATGAGCGTGTCAAGGAACTCTACCGTATCATCGATCATCCATTGCCGGAACCAACCGATCTGGAAGCGTTTCCGGAGAATGAAGTGCTCCAGTTCGTTACATTCATGCCGGAAGGACGGGAGAATCTGATCATCAACGAGCTTCGCCACATCCAAATGACCCGTTTCCTGCCAATCTGTTTTGATGCGATACCGGCTGGCGGTGGCAAAGATGCTGGTA
>JBJEXA010000187.1:0-8711 GCA_051885335.1 Oxalobacter sp.
GTTCACCTTGGCAGACCTTGATGGTAACGGCAGGCTGGTTGTCGTCAGCCGTCGAGAACACCTGACTGAACTTAGTCGGAATCGTAGTGTTCTTCTTGATCATCTTGGTCATGACACCGCCTAGGGTTTCAATACCCAAGGACAATGGTGTGACATCCAGCAGCAACAGGTCTTTCCGGTCACCAGACAGGACTGAACCCTGCAGGGAAGCACCTACTGCCACAGCTTCATCCGGATTGACATCGCGGCGAGGATCTTTGCCGAAGAATTCCTTGACCTTTTCCTGAACTTTGGGCATACGGGTCATCCCACCGACCAAGATGACATCATTGATGTCGGAAGCACTCAGACCAGCATCTTTCAATGCGATACGGCAAGGTTCGATGGTCTTTTCAATCAAGTCCTCAACCAAAGATTCCAGTTTTGCACGAGTCAGGCGGACATTCAGATGAGCCGGTGCGCCATTTGCCATTGCAATGTACGGTTCATTGATTTCTGTCTGCTGAGAAGAAGACAGTTCAATCTTCGCACGTTCGGCGGACGCCTTGATACGCTGGAGGGCAATCGGATCTTTTTTCAGGTCGAGACCATTGGTTTTTTTGAATTCATCAATGATGAAGTCAATGATCCGCTGGTCGAAATCTTCACCGCCTAGGAAAGTGTCACCATTAGTGGACAGAACTTCAAATTGTTTGTCGCCATCAAGATCGGCGATTTCGATGATGGAGATATCAAATGTACCGCCACCCAAATCATAGACAGCCACCTTCCGGTCACCCTTGCCTGCCTTGTCCAAACCGAATGCCAGCGCAGCAGCTGTTGGTTCATTGATGATACGTTTGACATCCAGTCCTGCAATACGACCTGCATCCTTGGTCGCCTGACGCTGCGCATCATTGAAGTATGCTGGTACTGTGATGACGGCTTCGGTGACTTCCTCGCCCAGATAGTCTTCTGCCGTTTTCTTCATTTTGCGTAGGACTTCTGCGGAAACCTGTGGTGGAGCCAGTTTCTTGTCACCCTGGACAGAAACCCATGCATCACCGTTGTCTGCTTGGACAATGGAAAATGGCATGATGGGAATATCACGTTGGACTTCTGCATCACTGTACTTACGGCCAATCAGGCGCTTGACCGCATATAGAGTGTTTTTAGGATTGGTAACAGCCTGGCGTTTTGCCGGTGCACCGACCAGGATTTCACCATCATCCATATAAGCGATAATGGAAGGCGTGGTACGTGCACCTTCAGTGTTTTCAATGACTCGTGGTTGACCACCTTCAATAACGGAAACGCAGGAATTGGTGGTTCCTAGGTCAATACCGATAATCTTGGACATTTGCTTTTCCTTTCAATCTTTGAATTCTTTTCGTCCGGACATTTCATGCTGACTTTTCTCAACAACGTCCGTTCTGCTCTGGCTTGTAGATAGGGATGCCTTTTCAGATTTCAAGCAGACTCTCAAGCTTTTTTTGCAACCGTAACAATCGCCGGACGCAGCAGACGGTCTGACAAGGTGTATCCTTTCTGGAGCACTGTAACAATGGTGTTGTTTTCTTGATCTGCCTCAATGGTGGAAATTGCCTGATGCTTGTTTGGATCAAGTTTTTCGCCCCGTTCCGGTACAATTTCCGCAATACGGTTCTGTTCAAGAACTTGGCTCAACTGACGCAGGGTTGCCTTAACACCTGTCTTGATGGATTCAACTGTCGGTGCTTCTGTTTTCAGTGCCATTTCCATGCTGTCCTTGACGGATAGCATCGCTTTGGCAAAATTCTCCACAGCAAATTTATGGGCTTTGGTGATGTCTTCCTGTGCATGACGGCGGATATTCTCACTTTCAGCCTTAGCACGCAGAAAAGCATCCTGCATTTCTGCAGCTTTCTGTTCCGCGGCCGCCAATCTGGATTCCAGGGATTCTTCCTGAGCCGCCTCTTCTTCAGCAGTGGCTTCTGCCACCACGGGTTCTTCAACAGATTCTAGGTTCAGGTCTTCATTTTCTGGATTCGGGTTTGACACGGTTTCCTCCCTATGGATTTCTGACAATTCTGTAGAAATGGGGGCAATGAAACCGTTTTCAAGGGACAGACAATAAAAAAACTGGATTAGGTCAATCTAAACAATGGCTGTCCGAGCATTTCACGTGCATGGTCAAGCGCTGTTTCAGTCAATTCAGTTCCCCCAAGCATCCGAGCAATCTCTGTAACACGCCCCTCTTCAGACAGCTGGGTGATACGGGAAACGGGATGTGTAATATTTGCAACAACCTTTTTACTAACTTGGAAATGCTGTTCCGCCTGGGAAGCGACCTGTGGCAGATGTGTGATACACAATACTTGATGATCTGTTCCCAACCGCTTCAAGAGCTGTCCAACCACTTCGGCGACACCACCACCGACACCGGAATCAACTTCATCAAAAATCAAGGTCGGTGTTGCTGTGGCTTTTGAGGCAATTACTGAAAGTGCCAGTGAAATCCTGGCAAGTTCGCCACCTGATGCAACCTTAGTCAATGGACGCAAAGCGGCCCCTGTATGTCCTGCTACCAGGAATTCAATGACATCAACGCCGTGTGAGCCCGGTTCACCTTCATGGATTCCGACCTCGAAGCATCCACCGGTCATATGCAGTTCCTGCATGATTGCCGTCACAGCATCACCCAACGCCTTGCCTGCCTGACGACGTTTCTGAGATACCTGTTCTGCCAATGCCTTATAAACGGCTTCTGCGTGTGCCGCCTGTTTCGCCAATGCCTCCAGGTTGTTGTCCTGTTCAAACTGTGTCAACCGAAACCTGCGTTTCTCCAATTCTTCCGGCAGAATTTCAGGCGGAATCCGAAACTGGCGTGCAAGAGTATGCAACGCTTCCATACGTTGTCCGACCGTTTGGAGCTGCGCAGGATCCAAGTCGGTATGCGCCAGATAATCCCGTAAGATATAGACAGCTTCCTGAAGCTGGATCCTTGACGTTTCCAACAGTTCCACGACGGGTTCAAGCTCTTTGTCAATGCCTGCCAGTTCTGTCATGGACTGGACCATGCTGCCCAAGCGGGATAGAATAGAATGGTCTGTTTCAGAAAGATCGTCCACTGTATTACCAACGCCTTTCAACAAGCTTGCCGCATGGGATAGACGGTCATAATCTTGATTGACTTGCTCCCATTCTCCTGCCTGTGGTTGCACTTTCTCAAATTCCCTGACCTGCCATTCCAAACGTTCCCGTTCTTCCTGCAGCTGTTCAGTATTGGTCTTAGCTTCAGCAACTTTATGTTCCAACAGCCGCCATTCCCTGAACTTTTCCCCTAGGTCAGCTACTTTCTGCACAAGTCCTGCATGACGATCAAGTAGCATTCGTTGTTCCCCTGCCTTCATCAGCAATTGATGGGCATGCTGCCCGTGGATATCCACCAACAGTGAACCCAATGCGCGCAGCTGCATGGCAGTGACAGCAATCCCGTTCACAAAACACCGGGAACGCCCGGATGTGGCATCAATGGTGCGACGGAGTAATACTGTGCTGTCTTCGTTGTCAATATCATTGAGGGAAAGCCATGTCGATGCAGGCTCATTCAGGGAAAACTCTGCTGTAATATCCGCCCTTTTGGTACCCTCCCGAACCACGGTAGCATCCCCTCTGCCACCCAATACCAATTGGAGGGCATCAATCAGGATGGATTTACCGGCACCTGTCTCACCGGTCATGACAGAAAACCCTGACATAAAATCAAGGGCAAGGGTATCTACGATGACAAAATCCCGGACGGTCAGGGCTTGCAACATTTTTATTCACCTTTCAATAAGGCTTCATTTCCTGATCTGACAGGTCTTCCTAGAAAAAAGTCAGTCGAGCTTTCTGGAAACCTCATTCCAATGCAGCTTGTTGCGCAGAGTATCGTAATAACTCCAGCCAACCGGATGCAGAAAAGTCACAACATGCGGCGCCCGCCGGACAGTGACCTGATCGCCACTCTGCAGATTAGTAAAAGACTGGGAATCGAAACTGATACTCGGCTGACGGGCATTGACAACATCCACCACGATTTCACTGGTGTCTGGAATGACTATCGGACGACTTGACAATGTATGCGGTGCAATGGAAACCAAAACAATCCCACCCAAATTTGGATGGAGCATTGGTCCCCCAGCGGATAGAGAATAGGCAGTCGAACCCGTCGGTGTGGAAATAATCATACCATCAGAATGTTGTTGATGCATGAAATGCCCGTCCACATGCACACGCAGGTCAATCATCCCAGCACCCGCTCCACGGGAAATCACCACTTCATTGAATGCCATCGCCTTGCTGATGACTTCACCTTCTCGGGTAATGGTTCCTTCCACCAGAAAACGTTGCTCGGAAACATACCTGCCTTTGATCATCTTATCGAGTACCAACAACATCCGATTCAACGGGATATCGGTGATAAACCCCAGATGACCATGGTTGATACCGATCAGTGGCACACTGTACGGTGCCAGTTGACGTGCGATGCCCAGCATGGTGCCATCACCACCCAAGACTATTGCTGCTGCTGCCTTTGCACCGATTTCCTCCAATTTCATTGTCCGGACTTCTTTGAAAGGCACATTCGCCCCTGTCTGCGCTTCATAGACGACTTCATGTCCAGCATCTTTCAGAAAATTGGCAACCTTGTCCAAAGACTGAATGATGTTTGGAGCATAGACCCTGGCAACAAGCGCATAGATTTTCTTGGTGGTCGGCATGGCAAATCCAACAAATCTGTCAATATTTGCAGATTACACCAAAAATGCCCTTTTAACACCTATTCTTGATAGATATCCCTGGAATCTTCATGTTCCTCATATATGCAACGATAAATGATGAAGTTTCCCTTCTACCAATCCCTACAGAAAGAAAACGTTTTTGTGAATCAGAATCCGTTGTTCACAAAAGTCCCTGTAAAAATTGATTTACAATAATCTATCATTGTGAAAAGCCCTTTTTCCGCAACTATGAAAATCGAACCTCGCGCACAGGCTCTGCTGAAGACATTGATTGAACGGTATATCGCTGAAGGGCAGCCTGTCGGTTCCCGGGCACTTTCCAAACTGTCAAATCTTGACCTGTCTCCAGCGACTATCCGGAATATCATGGCAGACTTGGAAGAGATGGGGTTTGTCGCTAGTCCGCATACTTCCGCTGGGCGGATCCCAACACCACGAGGATTCCGGATGTTTGCAGACACCCTGTTGACGGCGACACCAACCGGCAAAAATTCCCCTTTGGAACCAGGATTGAAATTACATACCCAGATCGGCAAACTTCAAAAGACCATCTCGGATGCTGCCCAGATGCTTTCATCGTTGACCCAATTCGCAGGAATTGTCATGGCTCCCCAGCATGAGTCTGCTTTTTCCCAGATTGAATTTCTGCGGCTTTCTGAAAAACGCATCCTGCTTGTCATTGTCACACCAGACGGCGATGTCCAGAACCGTCTGTTACTGACAGATGTGGATTATACTGCCACCCAATTGACCGAAGCAGCCAATTACATCAATGCCAATTATACGAATCTGAGTTTCAATGAAATTCGTGCAAAACTGCAAGGTGAACTTCGTGAAATCCATTCGGATCTGTCCAAACTGATGAAGACAGCCATTGATGCAGGTGATGAGACATTATCCAATAATGCGTCAGAAGTTGTCATTGCGGGGGAAAACAACCTGCTTAACGTGAAAGATTTCACTTACAATATCAGTTCCCTTCGACGGCTTTTCACCCTGTTTGAACAGAAAACAGAACTGATGCGGCTTCTGGACATTTCAAGTCGATCCAGCGGCATTCAAATTTATATTGGCGGAGACTCCCAGCTTGTTCCTTCTCCTGACATCAGTGTGGTAACCGCTCCATACCAGGTCAACGGACAATTTGTCGGTACGCTTGGTGTCATCGGACCTACGCGCATGGCTTACCAGAAAGTCATTCATATCGTGGATATAACTTCCCGTCTGCTGTCAAACGCATTGAGCCATTCCGTAATTCCTGAAGAGTAACCATCTCTAAAAAAACAAATAGCCACAAGGCATGAGTTTATGGCTATTCATTTGTTATCGCTCCTGAAAACGAGCTGTGCTAACGGTATCGATTGATGGCATCCCGTGTCTTGAGAGCGGCTTCACGGGAGAAGGTCTGATAATTTTCCCCTTCTTTTTCCCCAGCATAGAGGATTGCCCGGGAAGAATTGATCATCATGCCTGTTCCATCCGCTGTCTTACCTGCGGTTACCGTTGCTTGGATATCACCACCTTGGGCACCAATACCCGGTACCAATAACGGCATGTTTCCGACAATCTGCCGCACAGCAGCTATTTCTGCCGGATACGTTGCACCGACAACCAAGGCACATTGTCCATGGCTGTTCCATTCCTGCGCCACTAAACGGGCAACATGCTGGTACAGGGGCACGGCTTTGCCATCGACCAAGACATCCAGTGCCTGTAAATCAGAGCCGCCAGGATTAGAAGTCCTTACCAGCAGGATGGTTCCCCGGTCAGGGTATTCAAAATAAGGCTCTATGGAATCAAATCCCATATAAGGACTCAGCGTCACCGCATCAGCATTGAACCGCTCAAAAGCCTCACGGGCATACTGCTTTGCCGTCGCGCCAATATCTCCACGCTTGCCATCCAGCAGGACAGGGATATCGGGATACTGTTCATGGATGTAAACACAGATTGCTTCCAGCTGGTCTTCCGCCTTCTCTGCTGCGAAATAAGCAATCTGCGGCTTGAAGGCACAGACCAGATCTGCGGTTGCATCAACGATGCCTTTGCAGAACGTATAGATAGCATCTGGCTTGCCTTGCAGATGGGCAGGAAAACGACCGATAGCTGGGTCAAGACCAACGCATAGCAGTGAATTGTTTTTCTGCCAAGCGGCAGTCAGTTTTTCGATGAAAGTCATTGTCCGCTTCCCCCTTGAATGTAATAGGTTTATTCTACCTGTTGACCGTGCTGATAAGAAGCTTTCTGCACTGTTCACAATCTGACTGCATATCTGCTGATTGCCTGACGCCACCATGCAAGACGGTCACTGGACAAGGCATCCACCTGTGGGACAAAAGGAGCCTTTTCCCAGATGATGGCGGGACGGATGCCATGCAATGCGTTGACTGACCAGACATCACAACCGTCAAGTTGCTTGGGTCTTACAAGCCGGTAGGCAATGGGAATACCTTCCTTTTCAGCAATCGCCAACATCAAACGACGGATGGTTCCTGGTAGAATACGGTTCGAGTCAGGTACCGCACAAAGGACATCCTGCCCATGTTGCTTTTCCCACCAAAGGATGCTGGAGGTTAGTCCTTCTAAAAGGAATCCTTGTGATGTCGTTATCAATCCCTCATCTGCATCTGATGCCAGAACCTGATGGCGGAGACGGCCTAATAATGGAATATCTGGTCCTTTATGCCGAGGAGCTTGCCGGACATCCGCTGTATGGCAGACCATCAATTTAACCGAATCCCTGATGGGTGGAGCAGGACGGATACGGCATTGAAAAACCGGTTGCCGAGGATTTCCTGCCAGTTCCATACGGGGAAACCATGTTCCTGTTACCGGAACCAAACCAAGCGCTTCCTGCCATAACGGCTGCAATACCGTGGAATCGATACCATGCCTGACATAACAGCTATTGAAAAAACGTTGCTGATGCAGTTCCAGCGCAATCATACCGCCTTCCCTGACCAGCCACGAATCAGCGACCAGCAGGCTGTTTTCCGGATGACTGGTAATCATCAATGTTTTTCCAAGATCAGACTGGTAAACGGTTTCAGTAGAACTTGTCATTCCAACATCCCTCAAGTATCAGGAAAACCGGTATTGAACAAATCCAGAAAGGCTTTTGCCTTGACCTGTGTTTCTTCAAATTCCTCATCAGGATCAGATAATGCTGTGATGGCACCGCCGACACCTAGTGAAAACCTACCATCTTTACTCACTACCAACGTGCGGATGACAATACTCAAGTCAATTGCGCCACAAAGTGAGAAATATCCTAATGCCCCCGAATAAATCCCTCGAGCAGCATTTTCGAGATTATCCAGAAGTTCCATAGTCCGTTTCTTGGGAGCTCCCGTCATGGAACCACCAGGAAACGCATAACGGACACATTGGCATGGCGAACTATCCTGCCTTATTTCTGAGGTAATAGTACTGACCAGTTGATGTACGGTCTGGTAACTTTCAACAGCAAACAGTTCTGGTACCCTGACACTGCCAATCTCAGCCGTCCACCCCAAATCGTGACGGACCAGATCAACTATCATCAGATTTTCTGCCAGTTCTTTTTCACTATCTACCAGTTCCTGTTTCATCCGGGTATCCAAGGACTCATCTGACAGCCTTGGCCGGGTTCCTTTGATGGGTTTTGACATTGCCGTCCCTGAACGGGTGATTTTCAGGAAGCGTTCTGGAGAACAACTGAGGATACTGAAGCCTGTAAACTGCATGAATGCACTGTAAGGTGCAGGATTGCGTCTTCGTAGCATCCGGTAAACAGTCCATGGATCGGCATCTGTTGCACCATATACGGTATTGGTCAGACAGACCTCATAGGTTTCACCTTGCTGGATGTATGCTTGACATAACTTGATCTTGGCAATGTATGCTTCTTTGTCATTCAGCAGTGTAACCGGTTCAGTCAGCTGGAAAGCATCGGGTAAATCTTCCTGCTCCTGACTTATGCTTGAC